>NZ_JAJMPA010000004.1:0-300000 GCF_020991475.1 Pedobacter sp. MC2016-14 | reverse complement strand
TTATTTATGCGTGTTGCAGTAGGTATCCATAAAGAAGATATTGATAGTGCTATTGCTACCTACAATTTGATGAGCGAGCGTTGGTTTACACATGCTACTCCTACCTTATTTAATGCTGCTACTCCAAAACCTCAAATGTCGTCTTGCTTTTTGTTAACTATGCAGGATGATAGTATTGAAGGAATTTATGATACGCTGAAACAAACTGCTAAGATTTCACAAAGTGCAGGAGGAATTGGTTTAAGTATTCACAACATCCGTGCTACAGGCGCTTATATTGGTGGAACTAACGGTACCAGTAATGGTATTGTGCCAATGCTAAAGGTATTTAACGATACTGCCCGCTATGTGGATCAGGGTGGAGGTAAACGTAAAGGTGCTTTTGCCATTTACTTAGAGCCTTGGCATGCCGACGTTTTTGCCTTCCTTGACTTGCGTAAAAACCATGGTAAAGAGGAAATGCGTGCGCGTGATTTGTTCTATGCACTATGGGTTTGCGATTTGTTTATGAGACGTGTGGAAGAGAATGGCGACTGGAGTTTATTCTCTCCTGATGAAGCTCCTGGCTTGTCAGATTGCCATAGTTCGGAATTTGATGCTTTATATGAGCGTTATGAGAAGGAAGGACGTGCACGTAAAGTAGTTAAAGCACAAGAGCTTTGGTTTGCGATCTTAGACTCGCAAATTGAGACTGGTACACCTTATTTGTTATACAAAGATGCTGCTAACAGTAAATCTAACCAGCAAAACCTGGGAACGATTAAAAGCTCTAACTTATGTACAGAGATTATAGAATACACTTCTAAAGATGAGGTTGCCGTTTGTAACCTTGCCTCTTTAGCCTTGCCAAGATATGTAGTGAATGGTGAGTTTGACCACCAGCGGTTATATGACGTGACTTATCAGGCAACGATTAACCTGAATAAAATTATTGACCATAATTATTACCCGGTAGAGGAAGCAAGAAATTCAAATATGCGCCATAGGCCTGTTGGTTTGGGTGTACAGGGTCTTGCGGATGCATTTATTTTAATGCGTTTACCTTTTGAAAGTGAAGGTGCCCGTATTTTGAACAAAGAGATTTTTGAAACCATCTATTTTGCGGCAATGACTGCATCAAATGACCTTGCTGTAAAACATGGCCCTTACCAAAGTTTTGAAGGTTCACCTTTATCTAAAGGCCAGTTTCAATTTGACCTTTGGAATGTAACTCCGGATAGTGGCCGTTGGGACTGGGATACCTTGCGTACCAAAGTAATGAAAGATGGTGCTTATAACTCTTTATTGGTTGCGCCAATGCCTACAGCATCTACTTCGCAAATTTTGGGCAATAACGAATGTTTTGAGCCCTACACTTCTAATATCTACACTCGTCGTGTTTTGAGCGGTGAGTTTGTGGTTGTGAATAAACACTTGTTAAAAGATCTTGTTGCTTTAGGTTTATGGAACCCTGCAATGAAAGACAGGATTATTTTAGCGAATGGTTCTATCCAGGACATTGCCGAGATTCCTGATTACATTAAAGAGCTGTATAAAACTGTTTGGGAGATTAAAATGCGAAGTATCATTGATATGGCTGCAGACCGTGGTGCTTACATTTGCCAGTCGCAATCTTTAAACTTATTTATCAATGCACCAAATACTTCAAAACTGACTTCTATGCACTTCTATGCATGGAAAAAAGGATTGAAAACTGGTATGTATTACCTGCGTACACAAGCGGCTTCTCAAGCTGTTAAGTTTACAGTAGAGAACCAGGCTGGTAAAAATATGGAGCCGGTAATTCCTGAACATATGGAAGCAGCACAGGTAGCTGAAGAGATTACTGATGGACCTGTTTGTTCTATGGAAGAGGGCTGCATTAGCTGCTCGGGTTAGAGGATCAGGACTAATAGAATAAAGAACAAGGACTAGTAGAATAAAGACCAGGGACTAATAGAATAAAGAACAAGGATCAGAGCGCACACCAGCTTTGATCCTTTTTTTGTTTTTGCTATCTTTGCGGGGTAATCAGCTAATCTTTAATCTGTTCATCCTTAATCCTTATTCCTTACTCCATCACAAACTTTGCCGGGTAATCATCTAATCTTTTCATCCTTATTCCTTACTCCTTAATCCAAACTCGTTACACCAAATGGCTAAGCACGAAATCATATCTTGTGAACGATGCAGTACTCCCATAGAGTGCAAGGCTAATTCTTACACCAAATGTCAGTGTAGTGCTGTGCAGCTCAATTTAAATGAGGTACAATACATCAGTGAGTTATATGATGGTTGTCTTTGTGCAAAATGTCTGTTTGAACTACAGCAGGAATATAAAGATGCTATAGCATCATAGCCGATCTGAACGGCCCTACTTTTATTTATTTTGGTTAACTTTGCGACAAATTATTTGTTAACTAAGAATGGCTAAAGTACAAGTTGGATTGGTGCAGATGAGCTGCAGCAATAATAAACAGGAAAATTTAGATAAAGCGATTGCGAAAATCCGCGAAATTGCTGCTCAGGGCGCGCAAGTGGTGTGTTTGCAAGAGCTATTTACTTCGCTTTATTTTTGCGATGAAGAAGACTATGAAAACTTTAAGCTTGCAGAGGCCATTCCCGGCCCATCTACAGATGTTTTGTCTGTGGTGGCTAAAGAACTTAATGTGGTAATTGTAGCCTCTTTGTTTGAAAAAAGAGCGGAAGGTTTATACCATAATACCACGGCTGTATTAGATGCAGATGGTAGTTATTTAGGTAAATACCGTAAGATGCACATCCCGGATGATCCTGGGTTTTATGAGAAATTTTACTTCACTCCTGGTGATCTGGGATACAAAGTTTTTAAGACAAAATATGCGAAGATTGGCGTGCTGATTTGCTGGGATCAGTGGTATCCGGAAGCTGCACGTTTAACTGCTTTAATGGGGGCGGATTTCTTGGTATATCCAACTGCAATAGGCTGGGCGACTACACAAGACGAAGATACCAACGTTGAACAATACAATGCCTGGCAGACTATGCAACGCGCTCATGCCATTGCCAATGGTGTACCTGTGGTGAGCATCAACAGGGTAGGAGAAGAAGCTGGCGTTTCCTTTTGGGGAGGGTCGTTTGTATCCAATCCTTTTGGGTCATTGCTGTACCAGGCATCACACGATAAAGAGGAGCTAAAGGTTGTGGAACTGGATTTGTCCAAATCTGACAGTTACCGGACCCACTGGCCGTTTTTACGTGACAGAAGAATTGATAGTTATGCACAAATTACAAAAAGATATATAGATGACGAGTCTGTTTGATCACTCGCCAAGAAGGGCTGGTTACCGTTTTCCGGCTGAATGGGAAAAACATGAGGCTACATGGCTTACATGGCCACATAAGGAAGCTTCCTGGCCTGGTAAAATTGAGAGCATTTATGCGCCTTACTGCGAATTTATTAAAGTAGTAGCACAGGGAGAGAAGGTAAGGATCAATGTTAATGATGAAAAAACCAAGGCATTTGCGATTGGTAAATTACAGGAAGCTGGGGCAGACCTTGCTCAGATTGAGTTTTATTTTAATCCCAGCAACGATGCCTGGTGTCGTGACCATGGGCCGGCATTTTTAATTAATCCGGCTTCGGAGCAAAAGAAGGTGGTTGTAGACTGGGGTTATAATGCATGGGGTGGTAAATATCCTCCATTTGAACTTGATGATGTGATTCCGACTCGGATTGGCGATCATTTCAATTTACCGGTATTCAATCCGGGAATTGTAATGGAAGGAGGATCTGTTGAATTTAATGGCGCAGGTACAATTTTGACGTCAAGGGCTTGTTTGCTTAACGAAAATAGAAATCCACACTTGAGTAAGGAGCAAATTGAGGAATATTTATTGGAATGCTATGGTGCCTTACAGGTGCTTTGGGTTGGTGACGGGATTGTTGGTGACGATACTGATGGTCATATTGATGACATTACCCGTTTTGTTAATCCAAATACCGTTTTAACAGTAATTGAGTCGAATCCCTTGGATGAAAACTATCTGTTACTTCAGGAAAATCTGAAAGAATTAAAAGCAATGCGTTTAATTAACGGTATGCCTTTAAATATCGTAGAATTGCCAATGCCTTCGCCAGTGATCCATGAGGATACACGGTTGCCTGCATCGTATGCCAATTTTTATATTGCAAATGCAGCTGTTATTGTGCCTACGTTTAGAGATGTTAATGATTCAATTGCATTGGAGATTATTCAGGGTGTATTTCCTGATCGTAAGGTAGTTGGCATAGATTCAACAGATATCATCTGGGGATTGGGTAGTTTCCACTGTTTAAGTCAGCAGGAACCCCTCGTATAATTTAATAAAAGAATAACTAAACGATATAATGAAACTATTAGAAGGAAAAACGGCACTGATTACTGGTGCTTCTAAAGGAATAGGCCGCAAGATAGCGGAGAAATTTGCTGAACATGGTGCCAATGTTGCATTTACCTACTTATCTTCTGTTGAGAAAGGATTGGCCCTGGAACAGGAATTGCAAAGTTTTGGGACTAAGGTTAAGGGTTACCGTTCTGATGCTTCTAAATTTAATGAAGCGGAGCAACTTATAAACGACATTGTTGCCGAGTTTGGCACCGTAGATATCGTGGTTAACAATGCCGGTATTACTAAGGATGGTTTGCTGATGCGCATGACTGAAGAGAACTGGGACGATGTAATGGACGTTAACCTGAAATCGGTATTTAACGTAACTAAAGCTGTTTCTAAGATTATGATGAAAGCCCGTAAAGGGTCTATCATTAATATGAGTTCGGTTGTTGGTGTACAGGGGAATGCTGGTCAGGCTAATTATGCAGCTTCTAAAGCTGGAATAATTGGTTTCTCTAAGTCTGTAGCTAAGGAACTGGGATCACGTAATATCCGTACCAATGTTGTGGCACCGGGTTTTATCCGTACAGAAATGACTGATGTATTGGATCCTAAAGTTGTAAAAGGCTGGGAAGATGGTATACCGCTAAAACGTGCGGGAGAAACGGAAGATGTAGCAAACGCATGTTTGTTTTTAGCATCTGATATGAGTGCTTATGTAACCGGACAGGTATTATCTGTTTGCGGAGGTATGCTATAGTTTAATGAAATTCAACTTATAACCAATCAGCCGCTTTTAAAACGGCTGATTGGTTATCTAATAAAAATTGTGCTTTGCAATTGTTTGATAAAGAAAAACATATATTTGTGAATATGAATCGTTTACTCGAATTGATCCGTAACAAATACTTCCTCATTGTAGTGGCTTTCGTTGTATGGATGTTGTTTTTTGACAAAAATGATATGTTATCGCAGTACGAATACAAATCGCAGGTGAATAAGATGCAGGAAGAAAAGGACTTTTATGTGAAAGAGATTGCTCATATCAGAAAGGATCTTGATGAACTGAATACCGATTTAAAAACAGCGGAGAAATTTGCAAGGGAAAAGTATTTCATGAAAAAAGACAATGAGGATGTTTTTGTGATTGTACATGAAGCACCAAAAGATTAAACTTCAGCATTCCTTTTTCTCAATACCCATTCTAGGGTAAGAAGCGTTATGATGATTGCAAAAATCCATTTAAAGCTGATGAGTTCTTCAAATTTTCTATCTTCATAACTTAACGTTTTAATCTGCTCGTTTTGTTCCAGATCATTTAATATTTGCAAAAGATTTTCAGGGCCATACATTTTTCCATTGTTTTGGTGACTGATGGTGTATAGCAATTGATGGTTTGCAATGGTTTGCTGATACTCTGCCAGCAACGTGTTTACATAAAAAGCTCCTGTGCTACTGTATTTTTTGCTGCCTAGCTGCGTATTGGCAGTATATGAATAATTGCCTCCGGGTAGTGGACCTGCATTTAGCTGGTAAGCCGATTCTAATCTGGAAAAACTAAAGTTAAATGTTTTTTTATGCTCGTCCTGGATTTGAATGTTTACTTCTGGTGCATTTACAGGATGATAACTATCGTTATAGAGAACAGCATTCAGCAGAATGCTTTCATTCTCATCAAATGCATTTTTAATCGGTGTTACTTTGAACTTTCGCTTGTCGTCTTTAACAGATAAGTATTGTACGGTTTGCGACATCAACTGGTTAAAGACTTTTGCTTCTTCTCTACTTTTCGCTTCGGATAACCTCCATCTCCACAGCCCCTCTCCAATTAAGTATGCTGTTTTTTTTCCATTGAGCGCTGTAAAGAACAATTGTGGTATTGTAGTGTTGCTTTTGCCTAAACGTTGTTGTATGGCTACGTCGGCCATTGTATTGAGAATTACCTTTAACCTGGGAATTTGTAAGGGGTCATACTGACTGATGGTTCTTTTTGCATTTTCATCAAGGCTAAAAGTGCTAAAAGCAGGATTAACATTGCTAAATGTTTCCAGAATTGCACTTGAACTTAATGCTAAGGTAACTGCTTGTTGTTCCTGATTGAATAACGTGAAATTACTTTGTGCACCTGTGATGTACCAGACAGGTGCTTTGCTTTCCTTTAGCTTTTTATTAAAATTGGCAGTATTATAGCCAGCAGAAGGAAGCTGATAAAGAATCACTAAGCCATAATTGGCAGGCTTTACGGTATCTAGATCTGCATTTAGCACCACATTAACATCATAGTGTTTATTTAATGTAATGGACTGTTTTAGTGCTGCGATGTCGGGATGTGGCCCAGCGCCGGCAATGAGCACTTTTTGTCTGTCATCTATTACTTCTATGATAATATTCTGATTGTTGTTCTTTAAAGAAGCTTCGTTTTCAAGTTTACTTAAACTGAGGGTGTATTTATGGAAGCCGGGTTTTGTAGCCTTTATTTTAACTGCAATGCTTTTTGTAAATGCGTTTGAATTGAGTTGGATTTGCTGCCCCTGGATTTGCTTCCCATTTTCGAAGATAGACAGTTTGGTGTTTTCGCCTTTGCTTTCATAGGCCTCGGTTTGTACTTCAACAATAAATTCGTTGTCAAGGTAAACCAGATTGTTATAGTTGACGTTCGCAATGAGCAAATCCTTTTTAGGGATGGTGTCTCCGAGTGCTATGGTATATACGGGTGCTTTTAGATTATTTAAGTCATAGATGGGGTTTCCGCCCCGGTTAAAGATGCCGTCTGTAGCCAATACCACAGCTCCAATATTACGGTTTAAGTATTTATTGTTAATGGTTTTTATAAAATGGGCAGCATTGCTGGTTTTTCCGGGATAATTAAAATCTAAGCCAGACTTTACACTATCACTAAAATTATAGACTTGAACTTCAAACTTCCTGGAGAGCCGCTCAGTCAAGGTTTTTAAATCACTTTCATATTTTTTTTTATTGAAAGCCGAAGGCGCATTTCCCGCAGAAATGGAGTTGTCCTGTCCGATAACGAGAATGGGTTTTTCAAGCGTATAAGAAATTTGACGTATCAAGGGTGAAAATAATAACCACAATACAAGCATTACTGCTATTGCCCTGAAAGTAGCCAGTAAAAAGCGTAAATGCTTATTTAGCTGTTTTGTATGGCCATACAAGAGCCATGCATAAGCAATACCGATTATCAGGCAGGCGGGAAGACCAAGTAAATAATAAAGATTCACAGCATTACTCATAGCATTATCGTAAAGATGCTAATTTTTTAAAATTTACACGTAACTTGTTTGCATAAACTGTACAATATGAAACCATCACGGTCTTTTAAAACTACAATCAAATGATTAAGGTCATGTTAAGCTTCATCACAAATAAAAAGCAAATTATAAACGGATGAAAGTTTCAGTATTTATCTTAAGTATCATTCTTGCAATGGGAAATTCATTTACAGAAGGAGGTTTTAAAAAGCAGCAAATGAAATTTGAGCGGGTAAAAGTTGCTTACCAGGATAAATGGCCTGCTTTACAAAGCGAGCTGAAAATGAAAGGCTTTAATCCTGGATTTAAAATGTGTATAAGGGCATTTAAAAGTGAGGGCATTTTGGAGTTGTGGTTGCAAAATACAGACGGAGATAAATACCAACTTTTTAAAAGCTATCATTTTTGCCAGCATTCTGGTTTACCAGGGCCAAAATTAAGAGAGGGAGACAGGCAGACCCCCGAGGGTTTTTATCATATCATAGCATTTAACCCTCAAAGTAATTTTTATTTGTCTCTGGGGATTAACTATCCTAATCAGGTGGATTATGCCAGGAGTGATGTTAATAATGTTAAGCCGGGCAGCGAAATTTATATTCATGGAAATTGTGTAACTGTAGGATGTATTCCATTAACAGACGAATTGATCAAGGAAATTTATGTGATGGCTATTGAGGCCAGGGATGCCGGGCAAGTGGAGATCCCGGTGAGCATATTTCCTTGTAAAATGACGGACAAAAATTTAGCCGCTCATTTAAAATATTATCCCCGGCACAAGGCGTTTTGGGAGCAGTTACAGGAGGGCTACACGTATTTTGAACGGCACAAAAAGTTGCCAAATGTAATAGAGGATAAAAAAATGGGCTACAGCTTTAAATAAAAAACCGGCGGGGACTTGCCCGCCGGTTAGGTTTCCTTCATCTTTAAAATTAATCCTCATTTCGATGCAATGCATCTATGAGAGATCTGATGAAATGTATTATTTCTTCAGGAATTTGAAGTCTTTGCCGATAAAACGTGCTGCAGCACCTAGTTCCTCCTCAATACGTAACAACTGGTTGTATTTTGCAATCCTGTCAGAACGTGAAGCAGAACCAGTTTTGATTTGGCCACAGTTTAACGCAACTGCCAGATCCGCTATAGTGGTATCTTCTGTTTCGCCGGAACGGTGACTCATTACTGAAGTGTAACCATTGGTTTGTGCTAAAGAAACGGCATTAATTGTTTCTGTTAAAGAACCGATTTGGTTTACTTTTACTAAAATAGAGTTAGCTGTTTTCTTGTCAATACCGTCTTGTAAACGTGTAACGTTGGTTACAAACAAATCATCACCAACCAACTGAACTTTATCGCCAATTCTATCGGTTAATAATTTCCAGCCTTCCCAATCATTCTCGTCCATACCGTCCTCAATGGAAAGAATAGGATATTTCTCAGATAACTGAGCCAGGTATTCTGCTTGCTCCGCACTGGTACGGATAGCACCTTTTTCACCTTCAAATTTAGTGTAATCGTATTTTCCGTCTTTATAGAATTCAGATGAAGCACAATCAAATGCGATATAAATCTGCTCACCAGCTTTATATCCAGCTTTTTCGATTGCTTTGATGATGGTTTCAACCGCATCCTCTGTACCCTCAAAAGTAGGTGCAAAACCACCTTCGTCACCTACAGCAGTAGAAAGTCCGCGATCATGTAGAATTGCTTTCAGGTTATGAAAAACTTCAGTGCCCCATCTCAATGCTTCAGAGAAAGAAGATGCACCAACTGGCATAATCATAAATTCCTGGAAAGCAATAGGTGCATCTGAGTGAGAACCACCGTTAACGATGTTCATCATTGGGATTGGAAGAATATTTGCATTAACACCGCCAATATAACGATATAAAGGCTGACGGCTTTCCTGTGCAGCTGCTTTTGCCACAGCCAAAGAAACACCTAAAATGGCATTTGCACCCAGGTTACCTTTATTTGCAGTGCCATCCAATTTAAGCATGATGCTATCAATTGCATTCTGCTCAAATACATCAACACCTCTTAATTCCGGAGCAATTTTTTCATTTACGTTGGCAACGGCTTTTAAAACACCTTTGCCCATGTATACAGATTTGTCATTATCACGCAGTTCTACAGCCTCGTGCATTCCTGTTGAAGCACCTGATGGTACTGCCGCACGACCTTGGATACCATTTTCTGTAATTACGTCAACTTCAATCGTAGGATTGCCACGCGAATCAAGGATTTGTCTTGCATGGACATCAATTATTAAGCTCATTCTATTGGTTTTATGTTTTTAATTTCTATTAAACCTGCTTAGTGTAAAATATACAATTAGTAGGTGAAAATTCAAAGTTATAATAAATTTTAAATTATCGAAGGTAATGCAGGTATTTTTGTTGTTATTCCCATTTAAAAACCTTTACAGCAAGCGCATAGATGCCGAGTCCCCAGATCAATATGATCAATATCTGCATTCTAACATCCCACAATCCTGCGCCTTCAAAGGCTACTTTACGCATCGCATCATTTAAATAAGTTAGTGGTAAAGCCCTGCTGATTGGTTGCAGCCAGGAAGGGAAATTGTCTATAGAGAAAAAGGTGCCTGATAGCAAGAATTGTGGTAAGGTGATGATGTTGGAAATGGGCGGGATGGTGCTTTCACTTTTTGCCAGCCCGGAAACCACAAATCCAAATCCCATAAACACGATAACGCCAAGTGTGGCAAGTACCAGCATATTGAGTACAGTAAGCGCCCCATTAATCAAAGTAAAATTGAAAAAGAAATGTCCTAGAAGAATGATGAAAATTGCGCCGAGTAAAGTAAAGCCAATTCTGGCGATGCCTTCGCCAAGTACGATGCTGGATTTGCGAACTGGTGTGGCAAAAAAACGTTTGATGACCAGGGTTTGTCTAAGATTAAAAAATACAAAGGCAGTACCAAATACACCAGTACTTAACAGTGAGAAGCCAAGCTGACCAGGGAGTATAAAATCTATTGTTCTGTATGTGCGGCCTTGCATAGTGCTGGCGCGTATTTCAGCTACAGTAGGTTTAAGGTCTTTGATGTTCAGGGTGTACAAGAGATTGTTTAATACAGATTTCAAGATGTTTCCTTTGTCAAGTGATGCAGAAGTGTAGGTTACATTTACAATATAGGCTGGCATGCCAGCTTGATTTTTTTGCACATCAATAACGCCGTCTAAATTGCCTTTCAGTAAGCCGTTGTCCAGCTCTTCCTGTTTTAAATTCGTAGACAGACGAATTACGGAGCTTTGCTCTAATGCTTTTATAACTGGATTTTGCCGGTTAGATCCAGGAGTAATTCCAAGGTCAACCTTGGTGCCGCCTCCACCCAAAAATCCAAAAACAAGGATAAAGATAAGGGGGAATGCCAAGGTAAAAACTACTGCTGAGGGGCTCCGCATGATGGAGCGGAAACTAGCTTTGGCCAGAGCCAGTGTAGCTGTAGTATGGTTGTATTTTTGTTTCATAACGCTATCCTTCTCGCCATTCTTTACCTGTCAGGTTGATAAATACATCCTCAAGATTGGCTTTTTTAACTTCTTTTTTACGTTCAAACCCACTGTTTACCAATTGGTCTATCAGGTTGTCGGGCGTGTCTAATGCAATGATTTCTCCACGTTCCACAAAAGCTACGCGGTCGCAAAGCTGCTCGGCCTCATCCATATAGTGTGTAGTTAAGACAACCGTAGTCCCATTTTTTCGGATCTCAATGATTAAGTCCCATAGATTTCGCCTCGCCTGTGGGTCAAGACCTGTTGTAGGTTCATCCAGAAAAATAATTTGCGGGGCGTTGATGAGTGTGGTGGCAATAGAGAACCGTTGTTTCTGTCCCCCAGAAAGCGCTTTATATTTTGCTTTAGCTTTATCTTGCAGGTTTACTTTCTCCAGCATTTCCATTGGCTTCACCTTTACACCATACAAACCGGAAAAAAGCTCCATCAGCTCTACCAGATTTAAGTTTGGGTAATAACCTGCTGCCTGAAGCTGTACGCCTATAATTTGCTTAATATCGCTAGCCTCTGTATCTACATTATACCCGCCTACAAGAATTTCTCCTGAAGTTTTATTTCTCAGGGTTTCTATAATTTCGAGTGTTGTGGTTTTTCCAGCTCCATTTGGTCCCAGCAGTCCGAATATTTCATTTTCATAAACATCAAAGCTGATGCCATGAACTGCAGTAAAATCATCATATTTCTTGACCAGGTTTTTAACACTGATCATAATATTTTGTTTATCCATTGCTTAAATGTAAGGAGGTTTTAAACAAAAAGAAGTGACAGGAGTCACTTCTTTTTAAATATGTCTATATCATGATTTTTTGTTGATTACCAGCTTACTTCTCCGCTCATCAGTCCTACAAAATCGTCGAACAGGTAACGGGAGTCATGCGGGCCAGGAGAAGATTCAGGGTGATACTGTACAGAAAAAGCTTTTTTGCCTTTTACACGAATCCCTTCAATAGATTGATCGTTTAGGTTGATGTGGGTAATTTCAACCTTGTCAGAATTTCTTACTTCATCCGGTACAACTCCAAATCCATGGTTTTGTGAAGTTACTTCACAATGATCTTTAATGATGTTTTTAACCGGGTGGTTTAAGCCACGGTGACCGTTAAACATTTTCATTGTATTTATACCATTAGCCTGCGCAAGCAACTGATGTCCGAGGCAAATACCAAATAAAGGCTTGTCAACCTCCAGGATTGATTTTACCGTTTCAATGGCATATGGCATTGCAGAAGGATCACCGGGGCCATTTGAAATAAAATAGGCATCGGCACCCCATTTTTCCATTTCTTCAAAAGAAGTTTTGGCTGGATATACCTGTATATATAAATCGCGGTTGTCGAAGTTGCGTAAGGTGTTTTTCTTGATTCCAAAGTCTAATGCTGCTACTTTATATTTAGCCTCAGGATTACCATAAAAATAAGGCTCTTTAGTAGATACCTGAGAAGACAGTTCAAGTCCGTCCATTTCAGGAACTTCAGCAAGTTTTGCTTTCAATTCTTCCAAATCAGTAATTTCAGAAGAAATGATGGCATTCATTGCACCGCGATCCCTGATGTGGCGCACTAAAGCTCGGGTGTCGATATCCGAAATGCCTACAATATTTTCATTCTGAAAGTAATCCTGAATAGATTCATCGGCTTCCTTACGGCTATAGCCAATGTTGTAGTTTTTGCAAACCAGACCGGCAATTTTAATAGAATCTGATTCTATTTCTTCTTTGTGTATGCCGTAGTTACCAATGTGTGCATTGGTGGTAACCATAATCTGTCCGAAGTAAGAAGGATCAGTGAAAATTTCCTGATAACCTGTCATTCCAGTATTGAAGCAGATTTCTCCGGTTGTGGTACCAATTTTTCCCGCAGCTTTGCCGTAAAATACGGTGCCATCGGCCAATAACAAGATAGCTGGTAACTTGATGTAGTTAGTCATGTTGATGAAAATCAGAAAAAATGTTTGAAAAAGAAATAAAAGAAAGGGGACCCTCGGCTGATGCGCCTATCATTTTGTTGATAAATGTGTCGTTTTTGAACCCGTTCATTTCGGGATACAAAGATAGGATTTGTGCCTTATAAAACCTAATTTTGTTTCCATAAAACACAAAACGATGTCTGTACATAAAGAAGTAAAAAGAATCACTACCCACATCCTCCAGGAAATGAAACATAGCGGAGAAAAAATTGCGATGTTAACTGCTTATGATTATTCTATGGCTACGGTTTTGGATGATGCTGGTTTAGATGTATTACTTGTTGGAGATTCTGCTTCTAATGTTATGGCAGGTCACGAAACTACTTTGCCAATAACACTTGATCAGATGATTTATCATGCTCAGAGTGTTGTTAGGGGTGCAAATAGAGCTTTTGTGGTGGTCGATTTGCCTTTCGGTTCTTACCAGGGAAATTCTAAAGAGGCCTTAATTTCTGCCATTCGCATTATGAAGGAGTCTGGTGCGCATGGTGTAAAACTTGAAGGCGGTACAGAAATTATAGATTCTGTGTCACGGATCATTACAGCTGGTATTCCTGTAATGGGACATCTGGGCTTAACCCCACAGTCTATCTATAAGTTTGGGACTTATACTGTAAGGGCAAAAGATGAAGCAGAAGCAGAAAAATTAAAAACTGATGCATTGGCGCTTCAGGAGGCCGGATGTTTTGGCGTTGTACTGGAAAAAATTCCTGCTGCCCTGGCAAAAGTTGTTTCGGAAAGCTTGCATATTCCAACGATAGGGATTGGTGCAGGCCCGCACTGCGATGGGCAAGTATTGGTCGTAAATGATATGATTGGTTTAACTAAGGGATTTAAACCTCGTTTTTTACGTCAATATGTAAATTTATACGATGGTATTTTAGGAGCTGCCAAATCCTATATCAATGATGTGAAGTCAAATGATTTTCCCAACGAGAAGGAACAATATTAATGCCTGTAACTGATAGAGACGTCCTTTTCGAGGACAACCATTTAATTGCTTTAAGCAAACGCGCCGGAGATATTGTACAGGTTGATGAGACTGGCGATAAACCGCTGGATGAACAGGTGAAAAGCTATCTGGCGCATAAATATAATAAACCGGGCACTGCATTTTTGGGTGTCGTACATCGCCTGGACAGGCCAGTTAGCGGTGTAATCTTATTTGCAAAGACCAGCAAGGCGCTTGAGCGCATGAATGCGGCTTTTAAAAATAGAGAGGTAAAAAAAACTTACTGGGCTGTTGTTCGGAATAAGCCAGCAAAATCGTCAAGCACACTTGTGCACTGGCTGGTAAAAGACCCCTCAAAAAATGTAGTTAAACCTTACCCGGCAGAGGTTCCTGGTAGTCAGCGTGCCGAACTGAGTTACCGGTTGCTGGGCGAACTTGGCGGTTATTACTTAATAGAAGTAGATCCACTTACCGGTCGCTCGCATCAAATCAGGGTGCAACTGAGTACCATGGGTTGTCCAATTGTTGGTGATAATAAATACGGATATCCTCGTGGAAGTCGTAAGGGCAGTATTTGTCTGCATGCCCGCAGGCTTCAATTTTTACATCCGGTAAAAAAGGAGCCTGTAAACATCTTTGCAAAATTACCCGTTGATGGTTTTTGGGAAAGATTTGAGCAATTTTAATCTTGCTTTATCAACCATCTAATCACAATCTACTTGTTTAAACACGATGTATTTTGATTCGAATTTTAAGGAACCTGGATCTTTAAATATTACCTTGCCGTTGTTTTCTTCTACTTCGGCAAATCCTTCAAGTAATTGATTGCCTTTTTTAAGGAATGCAACCTGACGAACAGATTTTGTGCCTTCGGCATTGAAGGTGTAATCTGCGATAATGGTGTCTCCTTTGATGATGCCGGCAATGGTACCATTGTTCTTATCTTTTTCATATAAATTATAGTTCAGGGTTCCGGTTACATTTGTACCTGAATAATCCATAGAAAGTGCTGCTGAATCTTTGTCTTTTACAAAAGTGTAGCATTCCCTGGTGCTTTTTACAGAGGTTACTACTGCTTTGCTGGCGCTGTCTATAGTTTTGTCTGCTTTTTTATTGCTTTGGCAAGCTGAAAATAAGGTTGCCATGGTGCCGAAAATTAGAATAGGAAGTTTCATGTTGAATGTATAATCTACCTGATACTTAACAATAGCCCTGCCAAAAATTATTGGAAAGGGCTTTGGGCTGGCCATAAATGAAAGGAAATTGTTGATGATATTATGTGTATCTTTGTCGCCATACGTACATTAAATTACAAATACATTGTTATTCGAAGAATTAAACCTGATTGAGCCAATTTTAAAAGCGCTGCAAACAGAAGGTTATACACAACCTACCCCAATACAAGAACAATCCATCCCAACTATATTAACTGGCAGAGACTTATTAGGATGCGCACAAACAGGTACCGGTAAAACGGCTGCTTTTGCCATTCCAATGCTGCAGTTGCTGAATAAAGAGCATCAAAATACTAAAGGTGGGCCTAGAACCCCCATCAGGGCCTTGGTACTTACGCCAACCCGGGAACTTGCTATTCAAATTGAAGAGAGTTTTAAAGCTTATGGCAAGAATCTTTCATTGCGCCACCTTGTAATTTTTGGTGGTGTTGGGCAGAAAGCACAAACTGATGCCTTACACAGGGGCGTAGATATCTTGATCGCCACACCGGGCCGTATGCTTGATTTAATGAACCAGGGATTTATTAACCTTAAAGACATTGAGATCTTTGTGCTGGATGAAGCCGACAGGATGCTGGATATGGGATTTATCCATGATGTGAAAAAAACCATAGCTAAATTACCAGCTAAAAGACAGACCTTGTTTTTCTCGGCAACTATGCCTCCTGAAATTCAGAAATTGGCCAGTACTATTCTAACAGATCCCCTGAAGGTTGAAGTTACACCAATCTCTTCAACCGCGGAAAAGATAGAGCAAACCGTTTATTTTGTAGATAAGGCGGATAAAAAAAACCTGCTTATTCACATTCTTAAAGATAAAACTATTGCTACGGCCCTGGTTTTTACCCGAACAAAACACGGTGCAGACCGGGTGGTTAAGGATTTGATTAAGGTAGGTATTAAGGCTGAAGCTATTCATGGTAATAAATCTCAAAATGCCCGTCAGCGCGCATTGACCAATTTTAAGGCTAAGGTAACCCGTATTTTAGTGGCTACTGATATTGCTGCCCGTGGAATTGATGTTGATGAACTGACACACGTAATCAACTATGAACTGCCTAACATACCTGAAACTTACGTGCACCGAATAGGCCGTACTGGCCGTGCGGGTAACAGCGGTATTTCCTTCTCTTTCTGTGAAGGAGAAGAAAAAGAGTATCTGGACGATATTGAAAAACTGATTGCACTTAAAATTCCTGTACAGGAAGATCATCCCTATGCCATGAGTTGGCAAAGCCTGATGTCTGGTGCAGCGGCAGCTAAAGTAAAAGGTAAAGCTAAGCCATCAAGAGGTGGACGTCCAGAAAGAACTGAGCGTCAGCCCAACATGAGTGGGTCAAGGAAGCCCGCTGGTGGTGGCGGAAACCGCTGGGGCGGAAAAAGCAAACCCAAAGCACAGTAATTAATAAATGCAAGATCATACAGCCCCGGATTTAACTTTCCGGGGCTTTTTTATTAAACCGATTGAAATAAGCTAGTTAATTGTGGATTTGTTGAAAAATCTGTGCTGCAAACAGCGGGTTATTTGAATATATTTGTATTATACTTAGTATTATGGCAGAACCTATATATAACGACGACAGCATACGGTCCCTGGATTGGAAAGAACACATTAGATTACGCCCTGGTATGTACATCGGTAAGCTGGGAGATGGATCTGCCCAGGATGATGGTATTTACGTGCTGTTGAAGGAAATTATGGATAACTCTATTGATGAGTTTGTGATGGGTTCTGGTCGTACTATAGATATTACTGTCTCTGATGCTAAAGTAAATGTTCGGGATTATGGGCGGGGCATCCCACTGGGAAAAGTGATTGACTGTGTTTCAAAAATTAATACGGGTGGTAAATACGATAGCAATGCTTTTCAAAAGTCTGTAGGGCTAAACGGGGTAGGTACCAAGGCTGTAAATGCTTTATCTACCAATTTTGTTGTTCAGAGTTATCGTGATGGCAAGACTAAAAAAGTTGAGTTTTCTAAAGGGGAGATTGTTGTAGACCATCCTGTAATTGATACTACGCAGCGTAATGGTACTGCAATCACCTTCTATCCTGATGATAGTATTTTTAGGAACTACCATTATATCCCTGATTTTGTAGAAAGCATGATTTGGAATTATGTTTTTCTGAATACTGGTTTAACTGTTAATTTTAACAATCAGAAGTACTTTTCTGAGCGTGGGTTATATGATCTGCTGCATAAACATGCTGATGTAGAGAGTATCCGCTATCCGATCATCCACATGAAGGGAAATGATATTGAGATTGCCATGACCCACGGCCAGCAATATGGAGAAGATTACCATTCTTTTGTAAACGGGCAACATACTACTCAGGGAGGAACGCACCAGGCTGCTTTTAGAGAAGCGGTAGTGAAAACCATCAGGGAATTCTACAAAAAGGAATATGATTCTTCGGATATCAGGGCTTCAATTATAGCTGCTGTATCTGTGAGGGTTCAGGAACCGGTATTTGAATCGCAAACAAAAACTAAACTGGGCTCTCAGAACATGGGGCCTGAAGGACCTTCAGTGCGTACTTTTATCAATGATTTTGTTAAAAAGGAACTGGACGATTACCTGCACAAACATACAGATGTTGCCGATGCCTTACTGAAAAGAATTTTACAATCTGAAAGGGAACGTAAAGATATCGCCGGAATTAAAAAGCTGGCTAACGACAGGGCTAAAAAGGCTTCCCTGCACAATAAAAAACTAAGAGACTGTAAGGTTCATTTCAATACCACACATGATAAACGCTACGAGACTACCCTGTTTATCACCGAAGGGGATTCTGCATCTGGTTCAATTACCAAATCAAGAGATGTGGATTGCCAGGCCGTTTTTAGTTTAAAGGGTAAGCCTCTGAATTGTTATGAACTCACCAAAAAAGTGGTGTACGAAAATGAGGAGTTTAACCTGCTACAACATGCGCTAAATATTGAAGATGGCCTGGAAGGCTTGCATTACAACAATATTGTGATTGCTACTGATGCCGATGTTGACGGGATGCACATCCGACTTTTGATGATGACTTTCTTTTTGCAGTTTTTTCCAGACCTGGTAAGGGCGGGGCACGTTTACATCCTGCAAACACCTTTGTTTAGAGTGCGCAATAAAAAGGAAACCATTTATTGCTATAGCGACGAAGAGCGCAGGAATGCGATTGAAAAACTGGGGCGTAATCCTGAAATTACCCGTTTTAAAGGTTTGGGTGAAATCTCTCCTGATGAATTTGGTTTGTTCATTGGAAAAGACATCAGGCTGGATCCTGTGATCTTAAAGGATCAAACCATCAAAAGCCTGCTGGAATATTATATGGGTAAAAATACTCCTGACCGCCAGCAGCACATTATCCGTAACTTAAGAATAGAAAAGGATACCGTTGAAGATCTGGTTTCTGCAGATGCTGAAGCAGCTACCGCCGCAGTATCTGAAGATATTGTGGATGAAGTAGCTTAAACTTCTTTAAAATAATGATTAGAGTTTCGTATCCGGTACTTTTGTTTCTTCCGGATGCTGAGGTGGTAATACATCAACTTTCTTTTCTATAATCGTGATTTGGGTATGTACGGCGTATTTACTCGGTGCAATTCCTCCATCGTATTTTTCTGCGTAGGCTTGTGTAAACTCAGCTCCAAAGTACAAAATAATGGAAGTGTAATAGATCCACAATAAGATTACAATGATGGAGCTGGCAGCACCAAAAGCTGATCCGGGATTTCCTTTCTCTATGTAAATGCCAATGATATATTTACCAAGACTGAAAAGTAAAGCCGTAAATAAGGCACCTATAATGGCCGATTTCCATTTTAGATCAACATCAGGCAATACTTTAAAAATTACAGTAAATACTGCCGTAACGGCAGCAAGGGTAATTACGTTGTTTAAGATATAAATCAGCAAGGTCATGGTGTCATCTGCTACCGGAATAACCTGATCTATTTTTGTTTTGGTCAGCAGTTCGCCCATTCTGGAACCCAATGCAACAACCACACTGTTAACTACTAATGACACCAGCAATAGAAAGCCCATAGATACAATGAGAGAAAAAGAAAGCAGCCTGTTGGTAATCATTTTTTTCCATCCTTTTTTAGGTACAGCTTTCACTTTCCAGATGATATTGATGCTATCCTGAATTTCAATAAAGATAGCTGTAGCACCCACTACAAGTGTTCCTATCCCAACGATTAGCCCAAAGGTAGATTTTCCGGTAAGGTTTGCGTTTTTTACAAAGTCTTGTAGCTGTTTAGCAGCGTCATTTCCAACCATATCAGCAATCTGATTAAATAGTTCCGTGCCCGGATTGATTTTGTCGCTAAAAAAGATACTTGCTGCGGCAATTACAATCAGGATTAATGGTGTTAACGAAAAGATGGTATAATAAGCCAGTGCTGCACTAAGCTTCATGACCCTATCTTCCATAAATCCTTTTCCGGCCGCAATGAAAAGGTGGTAAAGCGCTATAAAAAAATGTTTCAGTTTATGTGCTAATTTCATAAGGATCAATGTTGTTAAAATGGGTAACCAATACCGATGTTATAAACCAGATTATCTCTTCTCCATTCTTTATTGCCAAATGAAACTTCATCAAATACCCAACGTTCTCCGGGGGCAAGGTAAGGTTTTCGTACTGGGAAGGCCACATCAAGGCGAACTACCAGTATTTTAGCATCAACACGTAATCCAGCGCCGGTGCCTACACCAAGTTCATCAAGTGCATTACTTAGTTTAAAGCCAGAGCCTGGCCTGCCGGGTGTAGCTGCAACACCTGGACCTGCGGGCCTGCCTACGTCTTCTTTTCTAAGCCAAATATTTCCTGCATCGGCAAAGAGGGCACCATATAAAATGCTGACCAGTTTAAACCTCAGTTCTGTATTGAGCATGATCTTGATGTCCCCTCCCTGATCTGCCAAGGCAGTGGTGGCATTGTTTTTATAAGTACCGGGACCCAGGGTTCTGGCTGGAAATGCACGCACATCGTTACTTCCTCCTGCAAAAAACTGGCGGGTAAAAGGTAATGAGGTGCTTCCGCCGTAGGCGTAACCATAACCCAGGTTAAGCCTGCTGGCCCATATTAAATTCCGGGTAATTTTATAGTAATCTCTTAAATCAGTTTCCAACCTTACAAACTGGGTTAGGTTGGTGTTAAAAAGTGACCTGCCACCATCGGCATTTTTCTTTACAAACAGCCCCCACACGTTTCCACCAGTTTCTATGCCTCCGTTAAAATAAAGGTTGTTTCTGCGCGACTCTTCCATTTGGTTGGTATAGGTAAAGTTATACGTGCTTCCAATAATCAGCTGAGGTTCTAAAGTTGTTTTTAAACCTGGGTTCTCATTGTATAGTTTTGCCGTATCAGCAGCAAGAATTCCAGAAGTTACATAGTTAAGAGAGATAGGATTAAAGTTGTGCTCTTTGTACTGGTTTTCTTTCCAATTGTACCCAAACTGACCTTTAAAGGAATTGAGCCTGTAATATGAATTTCTGTTCAGCAATTGGTAAGATAATGAGGTTACTGTTTTTGGTATAAATGCAGTGGTACTGCTGGGTTTGTAAAATGGTACAATAAACCTGGGGAAGGTCAGTTTCGCCTCTCCGGTGAGGGAGTAGGAGTTTAAATTTTGATCTACACCGCCGCCGGTTTGGGTTTCAAAGCCTCCACTTACACTTACATCAAGCTGTTCTGCACCTCTAAATAGGTTTCTTGTAGTTTGTGTAATCCGCACCTCAGAACCTACAAAATTGTTAGACTTGCTGGTTCCTGTAACAGAGAAGCTTAGTGAGTTTTTCTTTAAAGGCGTAAGGTAAATGTTCAAATCAAGTTCATCGTTTTTAAAGCTATCTAAGGGTAAAAATTCTGCTCTTACATCCTGAAAAGCACCAATATTTACCATCCTGTTTAAAGATTGATTGTGGTCTGTACGGTTGTAAATTTCTCCTTTTTTAAAGAAAACCAAACGGTCAAATACTCTTGGTTTAAAGGTATTCCGGTTGTCATAAATGTTAAAATCGTTGTATTGTAAGGGTTTTAACCTTCTTAATACGCTATCTCTCCTAAGTGTGTAATTAGGGTAAATATTTATGTTTTTTATGGTGTACGGTTTTAACCCTGCATCGGGTGCTATCGTTTTAACCCTTACACGGATATCAACAAGGCTTTTGCCTATGGTGCTGTCTACCTGTATAATCAGGTAATCTGGACTGAAATAGAAATAGCCTTCTTCTTTCAGGTCATTGTCTATCCTGATGCGTTCGTTTTTATAGACGTCAAGGTCGTAAAAATCCCCCTTTTTAATTAGCGTATTTTCTTTGTGCTGGTTTACAATCCTGGCTATGCCAGTGGTATCTTCCGGAAAGCTAATGCTGTTAATTTTATAGCGGTTGCCAGTATTTGCGGTATAAACGGCTTTTGCTTTTTTACCAGTTACAACGGTATCGCCGGTTACCAGCGATTGTAAATAGCCCTGACTAATCAGAAAGCTTGTCATTACATCGTTGTTGTATTGCAGTTTTACCTGGCTTAATAATACAGGTGGCTCTCCAAATTTAGTCCTTAACCAATGCTTAAGGCCTTTCGGTTTTTTAGGTTCGCCTACGGTATTGTAAACCCAAAGCTTAAATTTAATGCCTAATAAAGACTTATTTGGTTTTGGTCTGGCGCGACTTAACAATGCCGTTTTAACGTCCTTTTGGCTGTCAATTTTATGGGTAGAATCGGGGTTAATTTTAACCTCGGCTCCTGTATATAAAATTTGTCCGGGTTTTAAACCTTTAGTGCTGCTGCAGGCAGCCCAAATTAAACAAACTAGTACAAATAGGCTGGTTTTAATTATTCCTCTCATTCTTTGGTTTCTGTTCTGTATCCGCATTGTTTCTTTTTGATCTTTTTCGGAAGATCTCCCTAAATTTGTTATAATCTACAACAAGCGCAAATCCGAGGCCTGTTTCTATGATCTGCCCTTGTATTACGGCGTCGTTCTGATTGCGCCTGTATGCACGTAAACGATACCTTCCATCTGCACTAACCGCATATTCTATATTCACATTACCAGCAATATTGGTAGAGTTTGAACTTTGGGTTTGTGGCCCTTCTATTCCAAATGAACTACCTACGGTTACGGTTAGTCTGTCATTGAGCAAACGTTTAGATAAACCTACTTCCAGGTCTGTCTTCTGCTCCAGCGCCCCGGTAGAATAATCTTCTGAAGAATTTACACCAAAATTAAGCTGTACCCCCTGAATTAAATCTGAAGCCAGGTTGTTTAATTGTTCAGTCAAGAGCTTGCTTACGCTTGAACGGGCCAGGGTAGAGACCCCGCCTCCGCCACCGGCAAGACTTTGGAATGGATTATTTGCAATGAAACGATTTAGCGCAAGTAATGCGAATACCTGCTTGTTTAGCTCATTTTCATCCCTGTTTACATTAAGCAGTTTGGTGTATACTGTACCTCCTAATGCGCCACGTTCATTTTCCGGTAAATCCAGTCTAAAGGAAATGGTAGGCTTAAGCAACTCGTCTTTCATCATCAGGTAAACCTGGAAGGGAAGTTTTGTCTTTGCCTGCACGTTGTCGGGCTCATTGATTAAATCAATAGGAGCAGCATTAACTTCGTATAAGGCAGTAAGGTTCACATTGGCACTCATTGGATCGCCCGTCCAAACAATAGAACTTCCGCTAACGAGTTTAAATGGCCTTTGTCCCAAAGGTGCTACCGTTAAACGGTAAGAGCCTTCAGAGATCTGGTAGCGTCCGGTTAAACTGGTTTTGCCACTAGGATCCATTGTGGCGGTAAGATTTGCGTTACCTTTTACGCGCAGGATGTCTCCGTTTTGTGGGTCAACCACTACGTTGAGTTCTGCTGCAGAGTCAATAACTACGTTGGCTGTAAGGTTAATGCCTTTAATAGGCGCTTTACTGATGCTGTCTGCTTTTAAAGGTTTTTGTCCGTTGTAAGGTGCCGCATCCGCATCGATGAACTGTACAATACCATCCTGATCTATCACTGATGGATCTTCCGTAGGAACGGCGAAGTAAAACTTAGTGCCTTTGTTTACCCTGATGTTCATGTTTACATCTGGCTGATTCAGATCTCCACGTACCTTAATGTTGCTGGTTAAAAATACAGTTCCATAGATCATATCGTTATCTACCGCAGTAGAATTTAATGCCCTGAAATTGTCAGTGCTAATATCCATGTTGAACCTGAAATCCGAATAGTTTGTGGTGCGGATGCCTCCGTTTATAATTGCTTTTTGATTGAGAGAGTCAAGGATGGTAAAACTGTCGAAAGTAATACCAGTATTGGTGAAACTTACCGTTTCATCAGGGATGCGGAAATAGGAGTTTACGTAAGCTGCGTTAAAGGCTGCCTGATTAAATTTCAGTTCTCCCAATACTTTTGGAGCTGCTATTGCCCCTTTAACACTCATTTGTCCGGTTACTGTTCCGGACCCCTGACGTATTTGTCCCATTGAAAGGCTTTCTACCGCTTTAAGGTCAATTTTGTCTATGTTTAATGTGAGGTCTAATGCATTTTCTGTATTGGTGTAATAAAAACCATTTACCCTTAGTTCATGTACCCCGCTCAGTGCAATGTTGGTTTCAAAAGCATTCGCTGTATTGTTGTTGACTGCAATACGCAAGGTGCCCAGCTGGTCTTTTTGATAACGCAGTTGATCTACCGTAAGGTTTGCCGTGAATTTAGGACTGCTGGTTAAGTCTTTTACATCTACAGTTCCATTGATATTTCCCCCTGCTAATGCGGTGTCCTGTGCAGCAAATTTAGTGAGTGTTTCTATTCTGAAATTTTTAAATTCTACTTTTAACGGAGAATTTGGCGTGTTGTCTGAACTGTTAATGCTCAGTAACTGGCCACCCTGGCTCAGGTTAAATTGATGAGCAAGAATACCGGAAGCACCAAATTGAAGGTAGTTTTCTGGCGCCACGGCCCATTTTTGATAATCCAGCAACAATTTGTCGGGGTCAAAACTGAACTGGTAATCTTTGTTGATGGATTTAAAGGTTCCTGCAAGACGGTATTTGTCTTTAAGTTGACTATCTCTTACAAACAGGTTTACACCAAGCAGGTTATTTACAGCCTGACCGCTCAACTCTGTGTTATAAAGGGCAAGTGAGGGACTTTGAACATGACCAACCAATAGTTTGTAGTTGAGTTGATTGTTGTCATTGTTTACCGTTAAGCGGGTACTGTCTACTTTATAATCTCCATAAACTACCTGTGGAAACCATGCATTCATTACCAAACTGTCTTTCTGTGTATCCAGCAAGCCGTTCATATAAGAAGGGGAAAAGGCCGTTAAAGAAGGTACAAAGTTTTTGATAAATTTAGGGTTGTGGATTTTTACATCAAACCTAAACCTTTGGTCCGGGATTTTTGCGACCTCGCCAAAAGCATAATATTTATTGATCTGGTTAATCACCGCACCAGCCAGGTTGGTAAGCTGGTATTTACCATCTACACGGGCATTTAATATTTCAGATTTAAGCGATAAGAGGTTGCGCTCTGCCGTTGCTTCTGAATGAACGTCTATGGTATCCAGGGTAAATTTCTGTCCTTCTTTTACCATTTGCAATCCGCGGATACTTACATCTCCATTTAAATAATCAGGGTCCGCGGTTTTAATGTCTGCTTTTACCAATCCTGCCAGCCTGAATTCAGTAGTACTGAAATTTAGTTTTTGTAAGTCTACTTGCTTAAGGTTCAAGTCGGCTTTTACCGCCGGATACTTACCTGCTATATCTGCAAAAGCTGTTAGGCTAAAATTGGCATTCGTATCTGCCATACTGCTTTTGAGGTTTAGTTTTTGTGCCGCATACGTGCCGCTTAGCAATAGGTTTTTATAAGTGTATTTGTTGTAATAAGCACTTACTACCTGCGCATTTACCTTTGCAACAGCTTTTTTAGCATCTAGTCCTGTTCCGTTTACGTTTGCTTTAACTGTGATTTTGCCGAGCGTTGGCTGCATCTTTAAAAGACGGCCAACATTAAAGTTATTGAGCAATAAATTTGCGGAGTAACGTTCTTTACCTTTTGGCCCATTCATGGTAGCCAGCAATTTGGCGCCGCCCATATCGGTATTGATATTAAAACCAGTATTAAAATCAGTTAAGGAGCCTTTAAACTTTCCGTTTGCGCTAATGGCATTTGGTAACTGTATATTTGAAGGCAGGGTATTTTTAGGGATAACAACTAATAGATCGCTTTTAGTTAAAGAGAACCTTTTGATGGTGAGGTCAGCATATAGCTTATTTATATCCGGCAAGCCTTTAATGTTTCCACTAACATCAATATTCGTGCTTTTTAATCCGCTAAGTTGAAACTTAGGAATGTTTAAGTTATTCATGTAGCCACTTACACTTGCATTTAACTTGATCTTCTCATTGCGATAGCTAGCCGGAATGGCATCGCTAAAATAAGTACCATCTTTAAGCCCAATGGTAGTGTTTTTAATACCCATGGTTATTTTAACCCTTTCCGGATGTTTGGTTAGGTCTTCCAGTGAGGTATAGGTTAGCTGTGTATTGTTTTCAATGCTGGTGTTTGGGGTTTTTGCAACTAGGTTTTTTACTTGTATGGCTTTATCAGAATAGACCACATCTCCCTGAAGTTGATTCAATTGAAAACCGCTTTTTTCTTTAAAACCCGCAGATTTCACCAGTACTTTTGCGCCTGTCGCATTGTAAGCTAATTGTTCTGCTACGAGACCTAAACCGCCAATTTGTAAATGGTTAAAGTCCATTCCTTTTGTTGGTTTTGCCGCCAGGTTGTCAAATTTGATACTGTTTTCTGCCAGGCTCAGTTTGCCTACCAGAAGTGATAATGGTGCTTCGGTAACGGCTGTATCAGCAGTCTTGCTTGCAGTCTTAGTTGCCGTTGCAGGTTTAAATGCAAATGCTACGTTTGATTTGTTCAATATTGCCTCATCCAGGGTATAACTGCCTTTATTTAAATCTGCTGCCAGCTTTGAGATGGCAAGTTCATTGATGTTTAAGTTTCCTTTGGCATTCGCCGCCATAGCGTTGAAGTCGATTTTACTATTGTTAAGCTTTGCCTCTTCAGCTTTATAAATGCCATTGGTCAGGTCTATAAACAAATTGGCGGCATTAAGGTCGTTTAAGTTTAATGCTGCACTTGTTTTAGAGATCATGTCGTTAAAATTAACCTTAACGTTTTCGAAAGAGAAGTCTTCGATTTCTACCAATGGCAGTTTTCCGCTTTCAGTTTTTGCGGTGTCTATACTTTTTTCAAGCTGCGCAGCGAGCACTGTTAATGGTTTTTGCTGCAGATAGGACAGGCTGGTATTCTTCAAGCTGATGTCATTGATTACATAGTGCTGTTTCTCCATATCAAAATTCTTGATATCGGTTTTAAATTCGCCTAATTGGAGCTTTACATCATTTCCGGCAACGTCATCACGGTAAACTATTCCAATATCTGTGAGACTTATTTTATTGAGGGAAAACTTCATTGTGGAGGTGCTGTCCTTTTCCACTACTTCATCAGGTTTTTTCTGTTCGGACATAAAAGCGTCCACTAAAAAGGAGAAATTAAAGGTGGTATCAGGATTAATGCGTGTTACGTTTGCCCTAATCTTATCCAGCTGAATATTGTTGATTTCAACCTTATTGCTAAGTAACTTTAGCAGGCTGATGTCTACCGCTAATTTTTCGGCATATAATAAAGTATCTCCTTTTTTATCTTCGATGTAAAACTTGTTGAGCACAACATCTTTAGGTAATGCTATTTTAACACTCTCCAGGCTTACCTCTGTATGTGTTTTGTTCTTTAAATAACCAATTGCTTTATCTTTTACAAAGTTTTGAACGGCTGGGATGTTTAGAGAAATCGCAATGAGGACAACCAGCATTATAATACTTGCAATTATCCAAAGTATAACTTTTAAGCTTGTACGTACGAATTTATTCAATGTATGATATTTTTGAAAATGTGAATATCTAAAATCATGCCACCGAACACCCTGAATATTATTCTAAGGTGACATTTATTATATCTACAATCTCATGTGTGCATTTGTTTCTTACAATTGTTAAGAAGTGTTTGAAACTTCCTGTTCTGATTTTGCAATTCAACACTTATATTTACGCAATCCAACAGATTTTTGAATGAGCGACGAAATAGAAGACCATAAAAGCGACGAAAACAAGCATACCGTAACACCAATTAACGGACTTTACGAAAACTGGTTCCTCGATTATGCATCTTATGTAATTCTAGATCGTGCTGTACCTCATATCAATGATGGATTGAAACCTGTACAGCGCCGGATTCTTCATTCACTTAAAGAAATGGATGACGGACGTTTCAATAAAGCCGCAAACGTGATCGGAAACACCATGAAATATCACCCGCATGGTGATGCATCCATCGGTGATGCCATGGTTCAAATTGGACAGAAAGATCTTCTAATTGATTGCCAGGGTAACTGGGGCGATCCAATTACAGGAGATAACGCTGCGGCACCCCGTTATATTGAAGCACGTTTATCTAAGTTCGCAAATGAGGTTGTATTTAATCCTGACACTACAACCTGGCAGCTGAGTTATGATGGCCGGAATAACGAGCCTCTCACACTTCCGGTAAAATTCCCGTTGTTATTGGCCCAGGGAGCAGAAGGAATTGCAGTAGGTTTGGCCACTAAGGTAATGCCCCATAATTTTGTAGAGTTGCTGGATGCTTCTATGGAGGTACTTAGGGGCAGCAGGCCTAATATTGTGCCGGATTTCTTTACGGGCGGCATGGCAGATTTTTCTGCTTACAATGAGGGTATGCGAGGAGGAAAGATCCGTGTACGGGCAAAAATCACAGAGAAGGATAAAAAGACTTTAGTTATCACTGAAATTCCCTATAGTACGACTACTGGTTCAGTCATTGATAGCATCCTGACTGCAAATGATAAGGGAAAGATAAAAATCAAGAAGATTGAAGACAATACTGCTGCGCATGTTGAAATTGTCATTCATCTGGCGCCGGGTATTTCTCCTGATGTAACTATAGATGCTTTATACGCATTTACCTCTTGCGAGGTTTCTATTTCGCCCAATACCTGTATCATTAAGGATGATAAGCCTCAGTTTTTAACAGTAAATGACATTCTTACACAGAATACATTATTTACTAAAGAACTGCTTAAAAAAGAATTGGAGATCAAACTGCATGAGCTTGAAGAAAGAATCTTTTTCAGTTCCTTGTTAAAGATTTTTATTCAGGAGGGTATGTACAAAAATGCAGCGTACGAAAATTCTGTAAATTTTGACATGGTAGTAGAAGTACTGAATCAACTTTTTGATCCTTTTAAAGCCCAGCTCTACCGGGAAATACAGCCTGAAGATTTGAAAAAGCTTATTGATAAACCAATGAGCAGCATTACCCGTTTTGATGTTAAAAAAGCGGATGAGCAGATGAAAGCACTTGCGGATGAAATCAAAGTGGTTAAAAATCATTTACGTCATTTAAATGATTTTGCAATCGCCTGGTTTCAGCGCTTAAAAGATAAATATGGAAAAGGCCGTGAGCGTAAAACAGAAATCAGACTGTTTGACCGTGTTGAGGCTTCCAAAGTTGCGCTTGCCAACGTTAAACTTTACTTAAACAGAGAAGACGGTTTTATTGGAACTGGTCTTAAAAAGGACGAATTTATTGCCGATTGTTCTGATCTTGATGAAATCATTGTTTTTCGTGAGGATGGAAAATGCATCATTACTAAGGTGGCAGATAAAACCTTTGTTGGAAAGGGAATATTATATGCCGCAGTATTTAAAAAGAATGATGAGCGTACCATTTATAATCTGATTTATAAAGATGGCGCTAGTGGCGTGTCTTATGTTAAACGTTTTGCTGTAATGGGTGTAACGAGGGATAAGGAATATGACCTTACCAAAGGCAGTAAGGGCTCCAAAGTATTGTATTTTACGGCTAATCCTAATGGTGAAGGTGAAATTGTTACCGTACAGCTTAAACCACATACCAAATTAAAGAAGCTTCAGTTTGATCTTGATTTTGCAGAAATTGCCATCAAAGGCCGTGCATCACAAGGAAATATTGTTTCAAAGTACCCTATAAAAAAGGTCCTGTTCAAAAGCAAAGGGGTCTCTACTTTGTCTGGCCTTAAAATTTGGTACGATGATTTGCTGAGACGCCTTAATGTGGATGGAAGAGGGAAATACCTGGGTGAATTTGATGGTGATGATAAGATTCTTCAGGTACACAGAGAGGGTTGGTATGAACTCAGTACTTTTGAGCTCAGCAATCATTTTGATGCTGATTTGATCCTGATCCAGAAATACGATGCGGAGAAACCATTTGCCGTGGTGCAATACGAAGGTAAAGCCAAAAACCAATTTGTTAAAAGGTTTGTTTTCGAACCCATTGCAGTTGGACGTAAGCAGAGTATCATTAGTGATGAACAGGGCTCAAAGCTTCTATACATGACCAGCAATCCGGCAGCTAAGCTATATGTGGATGTGTTAAAGGGTAAGACACAAATTCCGGAAACACTGGAAATTGTGCTGGCAGATTTTATTGACGTAAAAGGGATAAAAGCCAACGGAAACAGGTTAACACAACACGATGTAAAAAATATAGCTATTACTGATGCGGAAGAGGTTGAGCCTTTGGAAGAGGTAAAAGCGGAGCCTGTAACAGAGCAAGAGCAACATTTGGAAAATGAATCTGAAGGAAGCGTAGTACCTGTTACAGAAGATGCTGTTGCTTTAAAAGAGGAAAGTAGGGAAGAGCAGAAGGAAGAAATAAAACCATCTGCGCCTCCAGTAAAAAAGGTTGACCTGGAAATCACCAATCCTGAGGACATCAAGATTGATGATAAAGGGCAATTGGGAATCTTTTAGTTTATCCCACGTTTAGCCTCCTGCATAGGATTGCGTCCGGTTGACGAGCCTCTTGGAGCTTGTTGTTGCTTAAACAATTCGAAGCGGGAAGGCTGGTTTTTCCTGGGCCAGCTGTTGTTTTGTTCATCTATATCAGCGGTTTCACGGTACGGATCTAACAATACGGAGGCTACTTCTTTGTCTTTCGCAAAAACCTTAGTAAGCTTGTTTTCATCTTTACGCCACACGTAAGCTGGAATTCGTTCTACCTCAGTGGTTCCATCTGTAAAAGTCCATTGAATAATGATTGGCATAACCAAGCCACCTTTATTGCTAAAGTCCAGTTCATAGAAATTCTTTTTGCTGTCGTATAGTTTTCTCTCTGCTGGAGATAAGTCTGCATAATACTTTTTAAATTGCTCTTCGGAACTTTTTGTTACTTCAAACCGGTTGTATTTATTGTAAAAATCCAGCGTGTTGGTATCTTGTTCCACTTCAAATTTAATACCGGCTATCTTATTGCGTTCCCGGCCAATAATGTATTTGTCCCGATCATAGGCTTTTTTATCTTCAATGTTCTCTAAAGCCGGATTTTGAGAGTTGATCCGGTAGGCACGCAAATCGTCAAGCGAAATATCTACCGGGTCGATTCCAAAAAACCAACCTCTCCAAAACCAATCCAAATCTACAGCCGAAGCATCTTCCATGGTTCTAAAGAAATCTGCCGGTGTAGGATGCTTAAATGCCCAGCGTTTGGCATATTCTTTAAAGGCATAGTCAAACAACTCTCTGCCCATTATGGTCTCTCTAAGGATATTTAGCGCAGTAGCAGGTTTTGCATAGGCATTAGGGCCAAAATTGATGATGTTTTCTGAATTCGTCATGATTGGCTCCAGTTGATCCTTGGGCATTTTCATGTAATCTGTGATTTTGTGTGCCGGGCCACGTTGTGAAGGATAATTGTTATCCCATTCCTGTTCGGCTAAAAACTGGCAAAATGTATTTAAACCCTCGTCCATCCAGCTCCATTGTCTTTCATCTGAGTTCACAATCATCGGAAAAAAGTTGTGGCCCACTTCATGGATGATTACACCCATCATACCATTCTTGATCGCTTCTGTATAGGTGCCGTCTTTTTCTGCACGACCATAATTGAAACAGATCATTGGATATTCCATCCCATTTGCGGCTTCTACGGAGATGGCAACAGGATAGGGGTAAGGGATGGTATGTTTGGAATAAACTTTTAAAGTATGCGAAATTAATTTTGTTGAATATTTGCTGTAGAGCGGATAGGCTTCAGGACCATAATAAGACATGGCCATTATTTTCTTGCCGTCAACAAATGTAGCCATAGCATCCCAAACCAATCTGCGGGAAGAAACCCATGCAAAATCCCTTACGTTACTGGCAACATAAGTCCAGGTTTTACGACCTGTCGCTTTTTTTGCAATTGCGTTCTTTGCTTCATTCAGGTTTACAATTTCTACTGGCGTTTTACTGGTTTGGGCGGTATTCCATCTCTTTAATGCAGTGCTGCTTAGCACTTGTGCATAGTTTTGGCATTCACCTGTAGCACCAACTACGTGATCTGCCGGTACAGTCATGTTCACTTTGTAATTCCCAAAAACCAGGGCAAATTCACCCCGTCCGTTAAATTGTTTGTTTTGCCAGCCTTGAAAATCTGAATAAACGGCCATACGCGGAAACCACTGCGTAATGGTATAAAGATAATTATCGTCCTCAGGGAAATATTCCAGTCCGCCACGTCCTCCAACGGTTAGGCGGTCCGGGATTTTATAATTCCATGAAATGTTTAATTTATAACTGCTTTGTGGTTTTAAAATCATTGGTAAATCAATTCGCATCATCGTTTGATTGATGGTATATGGAATTGTGTGGCCTTGTGCATCCGTTACTTTTATAATTTTTACCCCAAGGTCATTAGGGCCTCCAATCATTTTAGAAAGTGCCTGAGCGGTCATTTTATCACCCAGCTTACTGCCGTCAAAAATCTGGCTGTCATCTGTTGATTTGTGTTGGTTTTCGTCTAATTGAACCCATAAATAGCTTAAAGGGTCAGGGGAATTGTTGTAATATGTAATACTTTCAGAACCTGTTAGTATATTGGTTTTCTCGTTCAAATCGGCATTAATGATGTAATCCGCTTTCTGTTGCCAGTAGGCTGAACCAGGTGCGCCTGATGCAGTTCTGTAAGAGTTTGGATCTGAAATCATAGTTCCAAGTTGTTCAAATTTATTACCGTGATTTGAACCGGGATTATTTAGCGATTGTGCAAAAGCATTTACACTACATACAGCAGTAATTGAGAAAAGTAAAAGTTTATTCATTTGTTTATAGTAAGGCAGCAAGTCTTTCTGCAGACATGATAAAGGATATTCCAAATATAGCAGATGAAAGGAAGAAAATCCAGTCTTTTTGTGTAATTTTTATAAGATTAATGAGGAAAAAAGAGGTAGCAAGGCTAATAAGTACTATCATTAGCTGTCCAAATTCCAGTCCGATGTTAAATGCAAACAATTCAGTTGCGATGTTTGTACTTTTTCCCAATAAACTCTTCAAATAATTAGAAAACCCCATTCCGTGAATCAGGCCGAAGAATAAAGTAAGTGTGTATTTTAACCATGAGCCTGTTTTTTTTGTTTTTCGGCCAATAATGTTCAGGCTGGTTGTGACCAGAATGGTGAGGGGAATCATAAATTCAATCCAGGCACTGTTAACACGAACAAAATTTAATACACTCAATGCCAGTGTTAGGCTATGACCTATAGTAAATGCTGTTACCAATAGGAGGATTTTCCTCCAATCCGTTAATGTATAACTGCAACATAACACCAGTACAAATAGAATGTGATCATATCCCTGCCAGTCTAATATATGCTGCCAGCCTAGTTCAAAATAGAGGGCGAAGTCTTGCATGCGGTAAAAATGCTAATTTTAGCTAATATTGTAACAATATTCTAATCTCTGCTAATCTGTACAAATATGTTACAACTTGTATTGTATACACTGTTAAATTTAACGGGCCTCTTTCATATAGCCAATGCCAGTCCGATAAAAAAAATGCATCCTTTCTATGTGAGTGTTACAGAAATAGAACAGAACCCAAAAACAAGAACCATTGAGGTAAGCGTAAAAATATTTTATGATGATTTTGAAAAGACTTTAAATAAAGATAAAGTAAAGATCAATATACTTAAACCTGCAGATAGGAAACAAGTGGATGCATTGATTGCTGACTACATCAACAAGCATTTAAAAATTAATGCCAGCGGAAAATTGCTGGCATTAAAATATATTGGTTACGAAATACAGGATGATGCGGCCTGGTGTTATTTTGAATCCTCACCTCAACCTCCAGTTAGGCAGTTTGATATTCAAAATGACCTTTTGTTTGAAGCACATCCTTCTCAGTCTAATATGATTCATGCCATCGTAAACGGACAGCGCAAAAGCACTAAGCTGGATAACCCATCGCGTAAGGCTACTTTAGTTTTTTAGCCTTTTATTACTGGTATTGAATGTAGATTGGTACCGGTCTTAATTTTAAAAGTTCTTCCGGTGTCATTAAACGATTAGGTGCTTTCTTCAAATCATTCTTATAAAATAATTTAAATCCAGTAAACTGAACCGGCTCATTCTGGATGAAATAACGGTATGTTCCTTGTTTTAGTTCTGGTTCACCCCATCCATCCATATGCATCACAATCTGTGCTTCAGGGTGCAGTTTAATACTCTGGTAGTTGGTCACCATTTTTTTAGTGAATCGGTGAACGACAAATACTTTTGGAGGTAAATTGTATTTTTTAACCATATCCGTCAAGTATTGAGAAACATAGTTAATGTCTGCAGCATCATAAGTGCCAATCTTTTTCCCCGGAAGTGATCCGTCTTTCATTGAAAATTCAGGATCTATTCCTAAATGTACGTTTGGTAGCTGCAAGTATTTTTCAATATGTGGCAATTCATTTTTAATGGTGCTCAAAGCAACCTGAAGATCAAGAAATACAATTGTTCCGGGCTTCATTTTAGCAATTGCCAAAACAGAATCTATTTGTTTGTTGCCCATCCTGTTGATGTATTTTCCATCTTTACCAGGCGTACCGCTTGCTACAGCTGCAATGTAATGTAAACCAACCTGAACAGGGGTTCCCGGGTCTGCTTTTTCCCAATGTTTAACTTCGGCATTTAAGCGGCTCCACATTTCTTTTGGTGCATATTCGCCAAGGGCACCCATTTTTTTTGAATGTAAGTTTCCATAATAAACCACAATTCTTTTGAAAGGCAGAATCGATCCTGGAAGTGGTATAGGTTGGTTTTTTACAGGCCATTTGCCTGTAGTATCGCCGTTTGCCAATTTTTTCAATTGCGCTTTAAATAAGGCGGTGTCAATTGGCTTACGTGTTGTATCCGGCGGTGCTTCGGCAGTACCGGTAGCCGTTGTGTCTCCTGCGGCTTTACTTTGTCCATTTGCTTTTTTCGCATCCGAACTGCAATTGGCAAATAAGCCAACAGAAGCCAGACCTATTAATAAAGTTCCGGCCAGGTGTGGTAATTTCATAGTTTTAGTAAATGATATGTGTAAATGTATTTGTTTGCAAGTATAGCATTCTTTTTAGCTAATAAAAAGTCCGCTAACAGAGGGCTTTAAAAATTCTTTCTCTTATTGTTTGTAATTATTCTAAATAACCTCTATACTTGCATTGCTATTTGGAACGAATCCAGATAATAAGGAGAGGTTTGATAAACCTGATAAGAATAGGCTACGCTTGTAAGCGCGTAAAAATATAAACTAGTGGTTTAGTTTGGTGGAGGAAACTTCCGGTGGATGCCGGAAGATCCTCTTATTTTAAAAACTTATTGAATTTTCCAAAAACGCCCAGTGGTAATTTAATTCCGGAGGTTGCCTGTAAAAACAATTCTCCTGTCTCAAGGTTGGTAACCTGCGGAAATGACGTTTTGATCAGGTTTTCAACAATTACTGAAGAAAATCCAAGGGAGTATGTATTTAAGATCAGAAAATGTTCTTCTTCATCTAGTAGTTGCACTACTTCCAGCATCATTTCTTGAATGTGGTCTTCCAGTTTCCATTTCTCGCCGTTGGGCCCGTGGCCAAAAGCCGGAGGATCCAGAATAATCCCGTTATATTTTTTGCCGCGTTTTAATTCACGTTTTACAAACTTAAGTGCATCTTCTACAACCCAGCGTACATCTTTTAAGCCCGAAATTTCCTGATTTTCATTCGCCCAGTTTACCACCTGCTTAATTGAATCCACATGAGTGGTATCTGCGCCTGCAGCTTTTGCAATTAAAGAAGCAGCACCTGTATAAGCAAAAAGGTTGAGTACTTTTGGGGATGAGGTTTTAAACTTCCGTACCGATGAAGAAATATAGTCCCAGTTCACGGCCTGCTCAGGAAATACACCTACATGTTTAAAAGATGTTAAGCCCAAACGCAGGTTAATTTTTACGTCGTCATTTTTATATTCTACATTCCAGCGGTCTGGCAAATGAGCAGCATTTTTAATCCATTCCCCTGATGTTGCTGATCGGCCTTTAAAGCGGATATGCGTCCGTTTTTTCCAATCCTGTTCTGAAAAAGTCTTTTTCCAGACTGCCTGCGGTTCCGGACGACACAACACAAGGTTGCCAAAACGTTCTAGTTTTTCAAAGTCACCACAATCAATCAGTTCATAATCTTTCCAGTGGGTAGGGGTTAACAGGCTTATCATAAATCTATTTGGGTATTAAAAGTTTTTTCTGGCAGCTTTCATAAAGCGGCTGGCAAAAACGAAGTCATTTAATTCTTCAACATCTGTTTTGGCAATCTCTTTATTTGAGCCTTCCCAGAATTTCTTGCCTTCGTGCAAAAATAGAATATAATCTCCAATTCCCATCACAGAGTTCATATCATGAGTTACTACTATCGTTGTGGTTTTGTATTCTTCAGTAATTTCCTTAATCAGTTCATCAATAACAATTGATGTTTTTGGGTCAAGTCCGGAGTTAGGTTCATCGCAGAATAAGTACTTCGGGTTCATGGCAATAGCACGTGCAATACCTACCCTTTTTTTCATTCCACCAGATAGCTCAGCAGGGAAAAGTTTGTTCTTGCCTTCCAGGTTTACCCGTTCAAGACAAAAGTTTACCCTTTCCAGTTTTTCTTTTCTGGGCTGTTCTGTAAACATGTTTAAAGGGAACATGATGTTCTCTTCTACAGTCATAGAGTCAAAAAGTGCAGAGCCCTGAAAAAGCATGCCTATTTCTTTACGAATTTCAATGCGCTCTTCAAAAGTCATTGTGGTAAACTCACGGCCGTCATATAACACACTTCCTTTATCAGGAGCATGTAGTCCTATCATGCATTTTAGTAAAGTTGTCTTTCCTGATCCGGATCCACCAATGATTAAGTTGGTTACGCCCGCTTCAAACTTGCCGGATATACCGCTTAAGACTTCATTGTCCCCAAATGATTTATAAATATCTTTAATTTCAATCATATCAATTGGGTTATAATAATAAGTTGGTTACAATATAATCGCAGGCAAGAATGCTGATACAGCTTACTACAACAGATCTGGTACTTGCCTGAGAAACCTCCAGTGCACCACCTTTAACGTAAAAACCTTCATAGGCAGGAACAGAGGTAATGATAAAACCGAACACAAATGCTTTTACTAAAGCAACAGTGATGGTATAAGGGTTAAAATCTGTTGTAATCCCTTGCACATATTCAGCGGCAGAAACAGCTCCTGAAAGTGTTCCTCCAAGGAATCCCCCTGTTATACTTAAGAACATGGCAAAAATAACCAATAGGGGCACCATAGTAATCCCCGCAATAATTTTAGGTAAAATAAGATAACCCGGAGAATTGATGCCCATGATCTCAAGCGCATCAATTTGTTCAGTTACACGCATGGTTCCAATTTCTGATGAAATGGCCGAACCAATTTTACCTGCCAAAACAATTGCACTGATGGTTGGACTAAGCTCCAGAATACTAGAGTCACGCGTTACAGAACCAATAATGGTTTTGGGGATAAAATCACTTACCAGCTGAAAGGCAATTTGCAAAGTCATTACTGCTCCAATAAACGTAGAAATGATGGAGATAAGGCCCAAAGAACCTACACCAATATAATCCATCTGCTGAAATATCGCTTTAAGGTAGATCTTCCATTTTTCCGGCCTTCTAAATACTGCTTTCAAAAGCAGGATGTACTTGCCAAAATTTGTAAAATTCATTTAGTAAAAATTAGTATCTGTTTAATTAAGAGCCGCATCAGCAAAAGCATGGTGGATATAGCCATAGCCGCATATTGTGACAGGTTCTACAATAATACAAAATAACGATAAAAAAGTTACGGCTTTGTGAATTTAAAATAAATCAACTAAAGGTAAGATATAACTCCTCCGCTTCCAGTTTTGCTTGCAAACAGGTAGAGATTACAATGTTAAGATAGGTTTCAAAATCATTTCTATTTAAATTGTGGTTCACAATAGCATCAATTTCCTTCTTTAAACTGATGTTTAAACCCATAATGTAAAGCGTTGAAATCATTCTGTGCATCTCTTTTCTAACCACTTCGTAAGCCCCTTCATCAAAGTTTGATGTTAAGACATGAAGGTGTTCCGGAATAAGTTCAATAAATTGCGAGGTAACGGTTTTTTCGTATTCTTCGTTACCAAGGCTAATCATTTTCATATAAGTTAGGTTTATAACTCCCTTTTGCTGGTTCAACTGTTAATGGTTATAGTATATTAATCCGTTTGTTTAAATTGGCCCTGTAACCATCACTTACAGGTACCAGATTTTTGTTGATAATCAATGTTCCTCCTTCCACCGTATCAATTTTAGAAATGTTAATGATAAACGAACGGTGTACGCGTAAAAAAACACTTGATGGTAACTTTTCTTCTACGGATTTTAGAGAAGAATGGATTGCATAATGTTTTTCTTTGATGTATACTTTTACATAATCTCCCATTGCTTCGAGGTATAAAATCTCATCAATTTTTAGCCTTCTTACAATGTTTGAGTCTCTTATAAAAACAAAATCATCTTCGGCCTTGCCAAATACGAGGTTCTTATTTTTATAAATCTCTTTCGCTTTTTTTAAGGCCTGCAGAAACCTCACGGGCATTATGGGTTTGGTGATGAAGTCTACTACATTTAAGTCAAAAGCCTCGGCAGCATAATCTCTTTGAAAGGTAGTAAAGATGATCAGCACATCCTTGTTAGATAACGTTCTGGCTAGTTCTATACCACTCATTCCAGGCATCTCTATGTCCAGGAACAAAAGATCAACAGGGCTGTTCAGCATTTCTCTTGTGGCTTCAATGGCATCGGCACATTCTGCAACCAACGTAAGGTCTTCATGAAGGCTTAGCAGCTGTTTTAATGTGCTTCTTGCAATACTGTTGTCATCAACGATCAGGCAGTTCATAGGTGTTAGATTTTGACTAAAATAAAGATTATCATCAATATTTACGAAAAGATTTCAAAGATTATCAGCGGTTATTTACCGTCTAAAAATGCCTTTCTATCTATGATCTCTTTAGCAAACCTTTTGATAACCCTATTTTTGATCATCAAATAAGTTGAACCATCTACCAAGACAAACAACATGAAAAAAATAATATTTACAGCACTAAGCCTGTTTGCTATGAACAGTAATTCAGTAAAGGCACAACAAGGCATATATAAAGATCCGGTTAGTTTTAAGTTCAAGAATGGACTTACCCTTATTGTCGCGGAAAACCACAGTACGCCTAAAGTGTACGCTGGTTTTTCCTTCGACGAGGGTGTAGAGACGGACACACAAAAAACAAGTACGCTTAACCTGATCAGCAGGCTTTACAATGTTTCTGCTAAAAAGGAAGAGTTCAAGGATAACTTTTTATCGATGTTTGATGCGCTTAAAAAGCCGGAAATTACCCTTAATGATTTTAGTAAAATTAAAAAAAAGTTAAGACTGGATTTACACACTAAGAATCATCCTTATGGAGAATTGGTAACTGAAGCGGTAGTGGAGGGACTTACATTTGAAGACCTGCATACATTTTATAAAACCCATGTGAACTCTAACCACGCCTACATTACTATTGCGGGCGATATTAGTCCTGCTATAGCCAGAGCTTTGGTAGAAAAAGCTTTGGGTGAAACCGACTTAACTAATGCAGTACTTGAAAATGATGATACCTTAAACCGATTAATTTAATGAAAAAGTTTATGGAAAAGCCAACTTACAACAGAGCACAAGCCTTGCAAAATTTGCAAAGCTTTATAGATGAATACGCTTTAATAGATATAAAAGACAACCTTTTTGATTTGTATAAAGCCTGGATGCTGACGCATACGAACAAAGTAGATGGAGATGAAGTAGTGAATATGTTGTTGTTCTATGATCAGCTCCGGGCATTTATTGAACAGGTTTATGTATTAAAAGAGGGCACCAATAGTTGATTTTTGCTGATATATGTAAGTATTAAAAACTTTTCCCTGCGATAAGCGTAGTTTAATGGAAATTGCCAAAAATATTTGATCGCATTAATCAGAAATATGAGCTTTACACCTGACCTTACAGCAGCCGAAATACTAGATGTCCTTGCTACATTGCCCAAAGCTTTCGCTGTTTATACTACAGAAGATGTCGTAATTCAGGCGGCTAATGATGCGATGCTTGCTTTTTGGGGGAAGGATAAAGATATTATAGGCATGCCATTAGCGAAGGCTGTGCCAGAACTTAATGGACAACCTTTCATTCAAATGCTACGGGATGTTTGGAATACGGGGATCACAAATACAGGAAAAGAGATTCCGGCAGAAACCAGGATTGATGGAGTGCTGCAAACCTTGTATTACAATTATGAATATAAGGCTATGAAAAATAGGGAGGGAAAAACCTATGCTATCCTTCATACAGCTGAAGATGTAACGGAGTTATTTTTGACGCAAAAATATGATGGCCATAGAAAAAAGGATTTTATCAGTATGGTAAGTCATGAACTTAAAACCCCACTCACATCTTTAACGGCTTATATTCAAATGCTGGAACGCACCGCTATTAAAAACGAAGATGAATTTAGTACGCAGCTATCTCAAAAGGCTGAGCGGCAGCTGAAGAAAATGACCTCCATGATCAATGGTTTTCTTAATATTTCCCGTTTGGAATCTGGACAAATCCATCTGGTAAAGCAGAAATTTAACCTTGATGAATTAATTGTGGATATGATTGAGGATGCGCGTGTTTCGGCCTCTAATTATCAGTTTGATTTTACACCGGCTACCGATGGGTGTTTTATCTATGCGGATCGGGATAAGATAGGAGCTGTTATTTCTAACTTACTCAATAATGCCGTAAAATATTCTCCAAATAAAAACCTGGTCACCATTAAATGTATTTTAAATGGCGACCAGGTAAAAGTAAGTATTAAAGACGAAGGCCTCGGTATCGATAATCAGAACCTTAAAAAGCTATTTGACAGGTTTTATCGTGTAGAAAATAAAGACAATCCAAATATTTCTGGTTTTGGAATAGGCTTGTATTTATCTGCAGAAATTGTTCAGCATCATGGAGGGCAAATTTCGGTAGAAAGTGAAAAAGGAAAAGGATCCACTTTCTATTTTACCCTCCCGCTATAAATCGCTTATTTATTATCCTGCTGATCCAGTGTTACAAAAACTGCTTGTCTGATATATAAGTCTGCCGCAATTTTTTTATACCAGTCCAGGTAAGATGCTTGTTTTTCTTCAGGGATAACGGCAGCCGGGTTTACCTTTAAAATATTTTCATCTTTTAATTTTTGAACCAGGCCATTTTGTTTAGCAATCTTTCTGCGGTATTCCAGGTCTGCTTTATATTGCGCAACGGTCATGGTCTTCAGCGTATCCGGATGCTTTTCCAACCATACATTGTTGTTTCTGATTTCAGAAAAAGCAGGCTCCGCAGCCAGTCGTTGAGTCGCCAGTGCAGCTATGCTATCAATATTTACAGACCATGATTTGTATTTTGCCACTGCTACCTGATCCCAGGGCATTGCATGAGGTTGATCACCTTCATGGTTTTTCCTTGTCTCCCCACCATTTGGTAAAATAACATCAGGTACAATCCCTTTTTGCTGGGTAGAAGCACCATTTACCCTGTAAAATTTGCTGATTGTTAATTTAAGGGCGCCATTTTCCTGTGGGCCAAGTCCAGATGTATTTTGAACCGTTCCCTTTCCAAATGTAGTTGTGCCTACAATTAAACCGCGTTTGTAATCCTGTATTGCACCTGCAAATATTTCAGAGGCCGAAGCACTGTATTCGTTAACCATTACGGTAAGTGGACCTGTATATAAAGGAAGCTCATTTTTACTGGCATAAACCTGTGCCTCTCCTTTACTGTTTCTTGTTTGCACCACAGGTCCGGAACCTACAAAAAGGCCCACCATTTTTATCACTTCATTTAAAGAGCCACCGCCGTTAAAACGAAGGTCCATCACTATTCCATCAACCTGATCTGCTTTCAGTTTAACAATTTCTCTTGCTACATCATCTGCGCAATGTGAGCCATTGGGATTTCCGAAGTCATCATAAAATAAAGGTAAGTTAAGGTATCCAATTTTCTTTCCCTTTTCCAGGATTACCGCACTGCGGGCAAGCGCTTCTTCTTGTTTTATTTCAGCCCTCACTAAGGGGGTAATCGCATTTGTACCATCGGTTTTTTTATAACCAATTCTAACTATCGTTCCTTTATCTCCTCTAATAAGTTTAACCACATCTTCAATTTCCATTCCGGCAACCTCAGTCATTGGCCCGGTAGGTCCCTGGCCAATTTTAGTCAACACATCGTTTACAGCAAATGCACCACTTTTAAAAGCCGGACTACCTGGGGTTAAAGCAGCCATTTTAATTTGACCCTCAGTTTCATTGAGTTGTATTCCTATGCCGTAAAAGCGGTTGCCCATCCGTTCATCAAAAGATTTTTTATCTACAGGTGCCATATAGTCCGTATGTGGATCAAGGTAACGGGTAATTACATTCAAATAATTGCCAAACAATTTATCCTCACTATAAGCATTATAGCGATTATAAATCCTGTCATACTGCTTGAGTACAAACTGCCTGGCTTCTTGTTCCAGTTGCAGGTCGGTTTTATGATAGGTGGCATCGCCAGATTTACTGTTTAAACGGGTGTCCTGTAATTCAGTTAATTTTTGAAGGGTAATAAATTTCAGGCTGTTTTTCCATCTTTCTCTGCGTTCTGTCTCATTTTTAGGGAAATCCTTTGGTGTTCTGTCCAGTTCAATGATGCCGTTTTTTTCAAAAACAAAAGGTTTCGATAACAACTCCTTATATAGGGTTGCTACTTCAGCACGCCTCTTTGCATAAATGTTGGTAATTTCCGGAAAAAATAAAAGGGAGTCACCACGCATTTCGTTGTCCAGATAGGTCTGGTATTTACTTAATGCATTTACATCAGCTTTAAGCAGGATATTCTTCTTGCCATCCAGTGCATCTACATAATCTTTCCATAAGGCTTTAGAAAAATCATCATTGATGACCGGAGAAAGATAGTGGTATTTTTGGAGGGAATAGCCTACAATCATCAGTAGTTTCTGTTGTTTGCCAGGTTCTCCTTTTTTTTGCGCAAATGAAAGTGTAATCGCAGCTAATACTAAAAGTGTTGCCGTCTTCGCTATATTTCTGTTCATATGTATTTTGTTATTGATTCAGGTATTGTTTTCTGGATGCTAAAATGGAAGGCATATTGTTTAGTGCCCATTCAGAGAGTGTTAAAATTGGATTCAGAAGGGTTTCTCCAACGGGAGTAAGTGTGTATTCTACCCTGGGTGGAACCTGCGGGAATATTTTGCGGGAAACAAGGCCGTCTGCCTCTAAATTTTTTAGTGTAACAGTAAGCATCTTTTGAGAAATGTCGCCAATACTATGGCTAAGCTGGTTAAATCTTAATGTTCCGGCTTCTCCCAGCGTAATGATAATCAGGATAGACCACTTGTCACCAAGTCTGTCCAATACATTTCTTACCGGACAGCCCTCCGTGTTTTTATATTTTTCTAAATTATTTTCCATCGCAACGTATTGATTTTCAGTATTAGTTTCCTGGAGGTAAGTTTCACACCAGGACGTGCCTTCTTTTTTGGTACTAAGCTACTGTTTATCTTTGAGTATCCAAAGGTAACTAATGACCTTTTGGAGAGTATAAAGTTTAAACTAAAATCAAAAATCATGAGTAAAATATTAGTTACGGGTGCTACTGGTCAATTGGGAACAGCAGTAATCAACCATCTTTTAAAACACACAGCAGCTTCAAATATTTGGGCCCTGGTAAGAAATGAGGCTAAAGCAGCGGATTTAAAGGAAAAAGGTGTAAACATTGTTCTGGGGAACTATGATGATTTCAATTCATTAGTTGCTGCATTTGAAGGCATCGACAAAGTTTATATGGTTTCTGGAGATGATATTGTGGCCCGTGTTAAACAGCAGGAAAGTTTAGTTAAGGCAGCAGAGGCTGCGGGAGTTAAAGTTTTACTATACACCAGTTTTCAACGTAAAAATGAAACAGATAGTTCTCCTATTGCAGCAGTAGCCAAGGGACATTTGAATACCGAGAAATTGTTAAAAGAGTCTGGATTGTTATATACCATTTTGCAGCATAACCTTTATGCGGATATCATCCCGATGTTTGCGGGTAAGCAAGTGCTGGAAACAAAAACCATTTTCCTTCCGGCAGGTGATGGAAAAACTTCTTTTGCAGTAAGGACTGATTTTGCTGAAGCCGGTGCAAACGTATTGTTAGATGAGACAGGGAAATATGAAAGGAAGGTTTTGGCATTATCAGGTTCTGAAGCCATCTCTTTTACTGAAATAGCCCAAATTATATCGTCAGTAACAGGAACTGAAATTTCTTACCACGCACCAACGGTAGCAGAATTTACTGCAGCGCTTACAGCCGCTGGAGTACCTGCAGAAGTGATTGGCATTGTATCTGCTTTTAGTGCAGCAATAGCCGAAGGTGAGGTTGACGCGGTTAGTACTGATTTGGCGGAAATTCTGGGAAGAAAGCCAGTTACAGTAGCCGAATATTTGAAAACCGTTTACGGTAAAGGTTAAATTCAAAAAGCTGATCTTCAATTTTGATGAAGATCAGCTTTTTTCTATTCAGTAATTCCTTCCAGGCTAAAGAGGAAGCTGTAGTTAAGTGCGATGTCTTTCAGATAGTCAAACCTACCGGAAGCACCGCCATGGCCAAAGTCCATATCTGTTTTAAGCAGCAGTACATTTTTATCTGTTTTCATCGCCCTAAGCTTAGCTACCCATTTGGCGGGTTCAAAATATTGAACCTGGCTATCGTGAAGTCCGGTTGTGACCAGCATATTTGGATAAGCTTTCTTTTCTACATTTTCATAAGGCGAATAACTTTTCATATAAAAATAAGCCTCTTTATTCTTAGGATTGCCCCATTCATCAAATTCATTTGTGGTTAAAGGAATGCTTTCATCCAGCATGGTATTCACCACATCAACAAAGGGTACATGAGCCAGCACACCATTCCATAATTCAGGTGCCAGATTTATAACCGCACCCATCAACAAACCGCCGGCACTTCCACCTTGAGCGTACAAATGACCTTTAGCGGTAAACTTCTGATCAATAAGGTATTGCCCGCAATCAATAAAATCTGTAAAGGTGTTCATCTTTTTCATCATCTTCCCATCGTCATACCAGGCCCTACCCATTTCTTCACCTCCTCTAATGTGGGCAATCGCAAACACAAATCCTCTGTTTAGTAAACTTAAAATGTTGCCTGAAAAAGAAGCATCCATACTATGTCCGTAAGAACCGTAAGCATAGAGCAGCAGAGCTGAACTCCCGTCTTTCTTAAATAAATCCTTTTTATAAACCAGAGAAACCGGCACCTTAGTGCCATCTTTTGCCGTTACAAATAAACGTTCGGTTTTGTAATCTTCCCTGGTGTAACCACCAACTACCTCCTGCTGTTTCATTAATTTCTTCTCTTTAACGGTCATGTCGTAATCGTAGGTAGACATCGGTGTCGTCATAGAGGTATACATATACCGTAAGGTATGGGTATTGTACTCCGGGTTGGCGCCGGTTTTTGCAGTATAGGCAGGCTCATCAAATTCCAGGTAATGTTCTGCTCCGCCAAGCTTCCTTACGCGCAATAGCGATAATCCGTTTTTACGTTCAGAGAGTACTATAAAAGCTTTAAATTCTTCAATACCTTCCAATAATACATCTTTACGGTGCGGAATCAATTCTTTCCAGTTTGTGCTTTCGGTCTTTGTTAAAGGAGTTTCCATCAGCCTAAAATTCTTTGCCTCCCAATTGGTAACGATTAAGAATTTATCATCTAAGGCTACTACATCATATTTTACATCTTTTTTACGTGGCTGAAATACTTTAAAATCATCATTTGGTCTGGCGGCGTCTATCATCCAAATTTCATCAGACATGGTTGCTGATGAATGGATAAAAATATATTTGCCTGATTTTGATTTACTAACGCCTATATAGTTCGATTTATCTTTTTCGTTATAGACAACTACGTCTTTTTTGGCATCTGTACCCAACTGGTGTTTCTGGATCTTTTCACTTAATAAGGTAACTGGGTTTTTAGCTGTGTAAAAGATCGTTTGATTATCTGCCGCCCAGATGGCATCACCCTCGGTATTCACAATTTCGTCTTTCAAAATTTCGCCTGTCTCCAGGTTTTTAATATGAATGGTGTATTGTCTGCGGGAAACTTTGTCTACTCCAAATGCCAATAACTTATTATCGGGACTAACACTAAATCCAGAGATGCTAAAATAGGGCAGGCCTTCCGCCATCTTATCCACATCAACCAGTATTTCTTCATTTGCCATAATGCTTCCTTTTTTGCGGCAATATTTGTAATACTGCTTACCGTCTTCAGTTCTGGTGTAATAATAATAGCCATTTTTAAATACCGGTACAGATTCATCTTTTTCTTTAATTCTGCCTTTCAACTCCTTAAATAAATTGGCTTGCAGGGCTTTTGTGCCGCTCATCATAGTATCCAGATACTTATTTTCAGCTTCCAGATAATCAACTATTTTGCTGCTGTCGGGGCCCTTTTTAAAATAGTCTATCATCCAGTAGTAATTGTCTACTACGGTATCGCCATGCATAGTTCTTGTTGTAGGTTTAATCTCTGCTATTGGCGCTTTAGCGTCCGGCCAGGTATATTTTTCCATTTTGCTGTTTTTATTGCTACAGGCTGCAATTGTAGTTATTATAAGGCAAGCAGAAAGAATCTTCTTCATATTAATTTAGATAAGGTTCAATGCAAAATACGTTTTTAAATTCAATAGTGTATCCAGCCTGATGTTCTGATGATGGAGTTGTACACACTATTGCAAGCAAAAATTAATACATTTGTTTCAGGTCAGATGGCATCAAAGACAAAAACAAACCTACCGGAATTATTTTCTTCTTTTAAACAGGGAGATCAAAATGCCTTTAGTCAAATTTTTAATCATTTCTATCAGTCGCTTTGCTATTTTGGAGAGCGGATTACCGGAGATGACATGAGCACAGAAGACATCGTTCAGGATATTTTTGTCCGTTTATGGCAAAAATACGCTGATTTCGAAACCATAGAATCACTCAAATCATTTTTGTTTGTAAGTGTTAGAAATGCTTGCTTCAATTACCTGGAACGCAATGCTGTAAAGTTGAAGCATCAGGAACATTTGTCTTTTCAGGGAGAAATACAGGAAATCACCGTGCTACAGGCTATGATCAGGGCTGAAGTATTGCGGCAAGTTTTTGATGCTGTGGATACCTTGCCTGAACAGTGCAGAAGGGTAATTAAGATGACCTTTGAGGAAGGTAAAAAGCCAAAGGAAATTGCAGAAGAACTGGGGGTAACGGTAAGTACAGTCAATAACCAAAAGATGCGCGGCATTTCTTTGCTCAAAGATCGCCTTCCGGGCGATGAGCTTACCATTGCGCTTTCAATTCTGGTTCCGGCAGTGGCAGCCTACACAAAATAGCCGGTTTAAAAAGTTATTTGGGCTTTTTTGAAATTTATTTTCAAATCATTTGGATAAAAACGGACTCTTCCTGTTCTAAAGGTGTAAAAAGATCAGAATAGATGAAACCAGAGGAAATAAATCATGCTTTTTGGCTTGCAGACCAGATCAGCAATTACCTGAACGCTAGTTTAACTGCCGGTCAAATTTCAGAACTGTTTGCCTGGGTAGAAAAAAGCCAGGAAAATCGTCTGTTGTTTGAAGAGATGATGAATGAGCAGCAGCTGATTGCTGAGCATGCAAAATTTGCGAGATTTGACAAGGCAAAGGCTTTGCAAAAGGTATTACCAAGGTTGGATAAAAGGCCCTCATTGCTAAAAATTTACAAGGATTGGAGATATGCGGTGTCGGCCGCCTGTTTATTTATTGCTTTGGGAATAGTTATAATCTTTTTAAACTCAGAACAGGATATTAACGAAAAGTACAAATCATTCGCTAAAAATGATATTGCTCCCGGTAATCGTTCGGCAACGTTAACACTTGCCAACGGAAGAAGGATTAATTTGACTGCTGCCACAAAGGGTGAACTACTACAAGATGCAGGACTAAAGATTACTAAAACTTCCAGCGGCCAGATTGTTTACGAAATTGCTGAAGATAAGACTGTAAGTGACAAAACAGCTTATCATACCCTGTCAACATCAAGAGGGCAAACATACAAAGTAGTACTGCCTGATCAATCTGTAGTATGGTTAAACGCAGCATCGAGCTTAATGTACCCTACTTCGTTTGCCCGTTTAAAAGAACGAAGGGTGTTTTTAGAAGGTGAGGGCTATTTTGAGGTAAAGCACAATCGCCAGCCATTTTTTGTGAAAACAAATACCCAAACCATAGAAGACCTGGGGACCTCCTTTAATGTTAATGCTTATACCGATGAGCCGGATGTAAAAACTACCCTGGTAGAAGGAAGTGTAAAAATAAATGGATCAGTCCTTCTTAAACCTTCGGAGCAGGGATTAAATAAAGAAGGTTCAATTACCGTTAGAGGCGCAGATGTTAACCAAATTACCGCCTGGAAAAACGGCGATTTTATATTTAAAAATGATGATTTCAAAAGTATCATGAGGCAGTTGTCAAGATGGTACAACGTAGAGATTGTTTACGACGATTCTGCACCGGACAATGTAGAACTGGGCGGCTACATGTCTCGCTCAAAAAATATTTCATCGATTTTAAAGATCATGGAGATTACTGGAAAAGTTCATTTTAAATTAGAAGGAAGGAGGGTAATTGTGAGCAGATAAATTACCATAACAGCTTAGAATGAACAAAAAACCAGAAGTGCGACTAACACCTCTGGCAAATTGGCTTAAGCTAAATGCGAGATTTTCAACCAACATTTTCAACTTTAAACCAAAACAAATGTATAGAAAAATTATACTAATTATGCGATTAACCACCGTTCTACTCATTACAACAATGATGCAGGTAAGTGCTGCATCGTACGGTCAGCTTATTACACTCCATTCAAAAAATACGACTTTGCTGGAGGTGTTTAAACAAATCAGGGTACAGAGTGGCTATGATTTTATGTTTGACCGCCAATTGATTGCTAAAGCAAGCCCCGTAAGCATTAGCGTTAAAGATGCAAGCCTTGATGAAGTGTTGCAACGCTGCTTTGCATCCCAGTCTTTTACTTATACCGTTGAAGATAAAACCATTGTAGTAAAAACAAAAGAGGCAAATATCCTGAATAAGATTGCCCGGTATTTTTCGGAAATAGAGGTTACAGGAAACGTAAGAGATGAGAATGGAAAGCCTTTACCAGGAGTGACCGTCAAAATTAAAGGGCAGAAAACGAAAGGTACATTTACCGACAATAGCGGAAGGTTTAAAATCATAGCTAATGAGCAAGATGTGCTGATATTTAATTTGCTTGGTTACCAGGTTGCAGAGCAGGTCGTTACGGCAGCCAGTGTTAACGTTGTTCTTAAAGAGCGCATCTCAGATCTGGATCAGGTAGTTGTAGTTGGATATGGCACGACTAAAAGGAAAGACCTTACAGGTTCAGTTGCTTCGGTAAATATGAAAGAACTTAGCAACATTCCATTCGTAAGTATGGATAATGCGCTAGCCGGCAAGGCTTCTGGTGTACAGGTTGTACAAGGAGACGGCTCACCTGGTGGGGTAGCTAAAATCCGGATTCGAGGTGGCGCTTCACTTTTAGGTGGTAATGATCCACTCTATATCATAGACGGTGTACCTGTTAACGTTCAGAACAGGTATTTGACTACCGCTGCCGAGGTGATAAACCCCAATGAAGCCACACTTAGAAATCAGACCGGAAACCTGATTGGAACAAGTGTTTCTGGTTCTTTTTCCCGAGGCGTAAATAGTCTTGCGGGAATTAACATCAATGACATTGAAAGTATTGACATACTAAAGGATGCATCTGCTACGGCTATTTATGGTTCAAAAGCTGCAAATGGAGTGGTTATTATTACAACCAAAAAAGGAAAGGTAAATCAGAAGCCGGTTTTGGAGTTTAATTATTACACGGGTGTCTCCTCTGCCGTGAAAGAAAAGTTGCTAAACAAGGAAGAGTACATTATGGTGATGAAAGAGGCAGCTAAAAATGCAAATGACATTAGAGAGGAAATAGGCCGGGTTCCACAAGCCACTGCGACGAGCATTCTTAATGACCCAAATTTTTTCGGTAACAATGATACGGACTGGCTTGGCTTAGTTCTTAGAAATGGTGTCAGTCAAAACGCAGATTTATCTGTCCGGGGTGGTGGGCTTAATTCAAGCTATTATACTTCACTTGCCTATACCAACCAGAAAGGAGTGATTCTAGGTTCTGATTTTAACAGAGTTGCCGGTAAAATTAATGTTGATAATGAGATTAGTAAAAAACTCCGGGTTACTACAAACCTCGATTACGGTTTTACAAGAAATAACATCAGCAATGGAGTATATGCCCAGGCCTTGCTTGCGCCTCCAACCATTGCACCATATAACGCTGATGGAAGTGTTCACCTGTTTACTAATGCAGAATTAGGTAACGGTTTTTCTGCAACAGCTTTGTCTAACCTTCAAAGCCCGCTAGCCTTGCTTGATGGAATCAATCAGGGTAAAAACACTTCATTAATTGGCGCCCTATCTCTGGAATATGAGATGATTAAGGATTTGAAATTTAAGAGTACGGTTTCTGTAAATCACAGCAACTACCACCAGCTCAATTATGTGCCAGGCACAATTTCAGTAGGAAGTAGAAACGGGCTGGCCAGGTCTAACGGCGGAATTGGCACTCAGGGTCAGACAGAAACCAACATCATATTTTTTGAAAATACATTTACATGGAACAAACAGTTTAACGAAAATAGCCGGCTAAATTTATTGGCAGGAACTTCTTTTGAGAAGAACCGGTTCAATTCATTTTCTGCTAGCGGGCAGGGATTTCCTGATGATGAGTTTTTGAATGGACTGTCATCCGCTGCAATTCCCTTACCACCTTTTAATGCCTCAGGACAAAGTGCGTTGCTGAGTTTTTACTTAAGGGGCAACTACGCCTGGAAAGATAAATACCTCGCTACATTTACCGCTCGTTCTGATGCTTCCTCAAAATTTCCTTCTAACAATAGGGTCGGTTACTTCCCGTCAGGCGGAATAGCCTGGCGCATTGCTGAAGAAAATTTTCTAAAAGATCATAAATGGATAGATGAACTAAAACTAAGGGCCAGCATTGGTTATACTGGTACTCAAAATATTGGAAATAATCTTTTTTACACGCTATATAGCCCTGTTTCATTGGGAGGAAGTAATGGCTTAATTCCAACTCAGCTTGGAAATAATACGATTAAATGGGAGTCTACATTACAGAAAGACCTCGGACTTGATTTCGCCTTTTTTAAATCTACACTGAGTGGTACCATCGGCTATTACCAAAAAAATACCAGCGGAGTTTTGTTTAATACCCCTGTCGGAAAAAGTTCTGGATTTGCAGAAGTCATATCAAATATAGCTAACATCCAAAACCGGGGGCTGGAACTTGATTTACGAGGACAGTTTATTTCGAAAGCCAACTTCCAATGGTCCGGTGGGTTGAACATTTCCAGGAACCGTTCTAAAGTTTTAAAATTAAACAATGTATCTCCTGATTTATCTAATCCTGGAGTTTATACTTTTGGAAATACCGTTCTAAAAATAGGCGAACCACTAGGGCTGCTGTATGGTGTTCCGTTATTAGGTACACTTAAAACTAAGGAAGAAGTGGATGCTTATAAGGCTGTTAATGCTTTATATAAATCCGGGAATAGTCCTTACTTAAGCACAGGATATGGTAATTATCAACTGGATCAGTCTGGTTTTTATAAAAGGGATATTATAGGACGGGCGGAACCTAAGTTTTATGGAGGGTACACCAATACGTTTTCTTATATGAATTTGAGCCTGGTTTCGTTATTTACTTTCTCTTATGGTGGAGACATACTTTATCTGAGAGATGCCTTAAATAAGCAGGTTAATAATTTTGCAAATAGGGGTGTAAGTATTTTGGACAGGTGGACTCCGGAAAATCCAGATTCTAACAGACCCCGGTTAGTTTATCTTTTGTCTGCGGTAAATATGACTCCTTCCAGTGGAGATGTCTATGATGCATCGTATGTTAAGCTCAAGTCTGTTACTTTAAACTATCAGCTTCCGAAATCTATACTATCAAGGCTAAAGATTAGCCAATGTTCTGTATATGTTTCTGGAATTAATCTTTTTGCGATTACGAATTACCCAGGGGCAGACCCGGAAGTTAGTGATGATCCATATAGCATTATAGGTGGCTATTCTGATGCTGGTGCGTATCCTAATGTCCGTCAGTATACTATGGGATTACGTCTTGGATTTTAGATTTAAAAAAAATAAATGAAACAATCATTATGAAAAAACTACTCCTAAATATATTATGCTTTGTATTGTTTACGATGATCGTAGCATGTAAGAAGACTTTAAATGCGTTGCCAGAGAATGCGAAGGTTGATGCCAATACCATACTAGACCAAAGGACTGCTGAAGTCGCACTCCGAGGCGCTTATTATTTGTTTTCAGCCATTCCAGCCAGCGGAAGAAACATCACCTACTGGACCAACCATGAATGGTTACCGGGATACTATGCAGGATATATTGCCGGTACCCCTGATGGGCCGGAGGAAGAAAATAGATATGTAGATGGATTTTCAAGAAGTGCTGTTTGGGATGAATCTTATGGGACAATAAATGCTGCTAACGGAATTATCAACAGGATCCCCTTATTGCCCGATGCTGCGTTTACAGATGATCGAAAAAATGGAATACTAGGGGAAGCCTTGTTTTTGAGGGCATATTCGCATTTTAGAATTCTCAGTTATTATGGAGAATGGTTTAAGTATGAAAGTCCCTATGGAATTTTAGTGCGAAACGAACTATCTAACCTTGATAATATCGCAAAAGCGAGAACCAGTGTTAAAGAAAGTTATGATTTCATTATTTCAGATCTTGATAAATCGATATCAACCGCGCCCATACAAAATCCTAACTATTATGCAACCAGGTGGGCTGCGATGGCATTAAAGATGCGGGTATTGATGAGCAGGGGACAGGCGGGTGATTATGCTGCGGTTATTTCACTTGCAGATCAAATCATTCAAAACAGTCCATATCAGTTGGAGGCCAATCCGAGGGATATCTTTAGAACAAAAGGTTTAAGTAGTTCAGAAGTTATACTTGGTGTGCGTCCGCAGCCTAATCAACAGAATGATGTTTTCAATATCAGCATTAGTTATTCCAGTTTTACAGCACAGGTGTCTGTAGGCCATTATGCTACTAAGCGACTTTATGATTTATTCAGATCGGACGATCCGAGAAAGAATTGGGTTGTTGGAGCCCCTCTAAATGTTGTTGCAAGACCTAATGCTTACTTTTTCACCAAATATATCACCCCTAATACAACACCTACCGTGGCATCTGAAACCTCTTACGCATTTAGGTTATCTGAGATTTACCTGCTCAAAGCAGAGGCCATATCGCGTTCAAGAGGAGATTTGAATGCTGCAAAAACGATATTGAAAAATAGTATGCAACGTGCAGGAGCAACGGACTTTTCTATGGTAGATAATGCCAATTCATATGAAGCATTTGAACTTCAGCTTTTTTATGAAATCAGCCGCAGTCTTATAGCTGAGGATGGACAGGAGTGGATGGCGCTTTTGAGATTGCCCTTTATAACTGTAAAACAGCTTAAGCCAACCATAACTAACATGTCGCAATACATCCTTCCTATACCGGCACAAGAGTTCTTAACCAACCCTACAATTGGAGAACAGAATCCGGGTTATAGTAAAATGTAGTCAATAATCGGTTCCTCTAATCCGTTAATATTATAATTATCACAGGCAGCAAATGTTTATGCTGCCTGTTTTAATAAAGGTCTTTTGCCGCTTCTAATGTCAATATCCAAAATAAATACAGATATTGCCGCATAAATAAGCGTAGCGATAATGAGCGAGCAGCAGGATGAACAGCATTGGACCCGGTCTTTCCAAAATGGAGACGATAATGCCTTAGCTCATTTCTTTAAACTTCACAACAAATCCCTTTGCTACTTTGCCAAACGTATGGTTCAGGATGACGAAGAGGCAGAAGACATCGTAGCCGACTGTTTTTTAAAACTCTGGGAACGCAGGCAAAGCTTTGAAAACGCCACAAACATCAAGTCATTTCTATTCATCAGTTGTCGTAATGCCAGTCTGGATTATCTTAAGCACTTAAAGGTAAAAACTGTTGCTCAACAAACCTATTTTAGCCAGTTGAGTCAAAGCGAAGACAACATTTTATATACCATTATGGAAGCAGAATTTTTGGAAATATTAAGCCAGGAAATTGAATTGCTCCCCGAAAAGTGTAAACAGATTTTCAAACTGATTTATTTTGAAGGAAAAAAAACCGATGAAATAGCTTTAGAACTGGATCTTTCTGTACAAACGGTACGTAATCAAAAGACAAGGGCTGTGGAACTTTTAAGGACTGTCTTTCTTAAAAAAGGAATGTCTAATGCTTTTGCTATCGCTTTAATGCTGTTTGCCGGTAAAAATTAAAATATATTAATTTCTTTTAGTTGTTTTTGATGCCCGGTCGTTTTTATACTAAAGAGCGGTATAAAATGTTTGAAAAACAATTCCATATTTCTATGCTAATTGCGCTGCAAATGCGTGCCGAAATTACCCCACAACAACAGCAGGAGCTGGATGATTGGATAAGTGCCAATGAGCACAATCGTGAATGGTATAAAATGGTAACCCATAAGGAGCAACTTCCTCTATTGCTGGCAAATTACTACGACGCTCATGAAGAGCTGGTTTGGGCTAAAACTGCAAATAAGATCAATGCTGCAAAAGGAAAAACAGTTATACCTGCCGCCAAAGCCAATTACCGTTTGTGGTACCAAATTACAGCAGCGGCTATATTATTAATTATCGGTGCTATAGCTTTTCTAACCTGGAATTATACCGGGCATCGAACACCAAATTCTGTTGGGGGGCTTACCGCAGAAAACGATATCGCCCCAGGTAAAAATTCAGCCACTTTAACACTCGCTAGCGGGCGCAAAATCAAATTGTCTGATGCCATCAACGGCGAGCTAGCCAAAGAAGCAGGTGTAAGCATCAACAAAACTAAGAACGGGCAAATTGTATATACTGTTACAGCACAAGGTAAAACTCAAAGTAAGCCCTCTGCAGATGATATTTCCTATAATTTAATATCCACGGCAAAAGGAGAAATGTACCAGGTTATATTGCCAGACCAATCCGTTGTTTGGTTAAATGCAGCGTCAAGCTTAAAATACCCAGCTTCATTTGCTAACTTAAAAGAGCGTAAAGTTATTTTGGACGGAGAAGCTTATTTTCAGGTAACTCACAATGCAAAGCAACCCTTCAGGGTTCAGACTGCCGCTCAGCTGATTGAAGACATTGGAACTGCATTTAATGTGAACTCCTATAGCGATGAGCCCGGTATCAAAACAACTTTGGTAGAAGGCAGCGTAAGAATTAATAACAATACACTACTCAAGCCCGGAGAACAGGCGATGAACAGCGGTAACAGCATAAAGGTTTTGCAGGTAGATACAGAAACAGCCACAGGCTGGAAAGATGGCGATTTTGTTTTTAAAGAAACGGATTTTAAAACCGCTATGCGCAAAATAGCCAGATGGTATAACGTAGAAGTTATTTATCATCCCGGAATTGGAAATGACATTGAGCTGGGGGGATGGATTTCCAGAAAAAACAACTTATCCGCCGTATTGAAATGGATCGAATCCACCAATAACATTCACTTTAAAGTTGAAGGAAGGAGGATTACTGTGGTCAGATAATTATATGTAAACAGCACAGTAATGTCAACTGATAAGAAACCAGATCCCGGGGGCAACCGGAACCTGGAAATCGTTTGGCATTGGTTAATAATAAACTCATCAACTCACCTTCAGATGCCCTGCGCTTGAGAACAAAAGGCATTCTGTTTAAACCAAACTTAACAAATGTATAAAAATTATACTAGGAAAATCTGGCTAATTATGCGTTTAACCACCGTTATATTTATAGCAACCTTGATGCAGGTCAGTGCCGCTGGCTTTGCACAACGTATCACTTTAAAGGAGCGCAAAAGCCAGCTGGAAAATGTGTTGCAAAAAATACATATTCAAAGCGGATATGACTTTGTGTTTGACCGTAAGGTGATTACTAAAGTGCAGCCTATTGATGTTACACTAAAAAATGCAAGTCTTGAAGATGCTCTTAATCAGCTACTCAGTGGTCTACCTTTAACTTATCTCATAGATGGCAAAACCATTTTAATTAAGCCTAAAAAGAAAAGTTTACTTGATAATCTTAGCCGCTATTTTGCCTCTATTACTATAACAGGGAGGTTGCTGGATGAAAAGGGGCTACCCTTACCCGGTGCTTCCATAAAAGTAAAAGGAACCAATATTTATAGTATTACCGATAAAAACGGGGCTTTTACATTAGCCAACGTAGATGAAAATGCGGTAATCCTCATTTCTTTTATTGGCTATGATCCAATTGAGCTTAAAGCAAAGGCAAACATGGGGGCAATAAGCTTAAAATTAATTGATTCAAAATTAGATGAGGTACAGGTAATTGGGTATGGTACCACAACCAAAAGGTTCAGCACCGGCTCCGTTACCACGATAAAATCAGAGGATATCAAAAATCAAACCGTTATCAGTCCAATACAGGCGTTACAAGGTATGGTTCCTGGTTTATTTATTCAACAGGGAAATGGTATGCCGGGTGCATCATCCAAAGTATCACTGCGAGGTACCAATTCCCTCAGTTCTGGGACAGTTCCCTTATATATTATTGATGGTGTGCCATTTGATGGAAATTCAGTAGAGCGTTCTGGTAATACCTTTGCCGAACAAGCAAATGGAAGTTCAGACCCACTTAATGCCATTAACCCCCAGGATATAGCAAGTATCGACGTGCTTAAAGATGCAGATGCGACGGCAATATATGGCGCCCGTGGTGCTAACGGGGTCATTATCATCACCACAAAATATGCTAGTTCAGGAGCCACTACCATCAGTGGTACGGTATATTCAGGAATTTCGAAGATCCGTAAATTTGTTCCTGTGCTCAGTACAGCCGAATTTCTGGACATTCGCAGAGCAGCTTTTATGAACGATAACATTGCCCCTACGGAGTTTAATGCACCAGACTTGAAGCTTTGGAGCCAAACTGAAGATACCAACTATCAAAAATATATTATGGGTAATAATGCCCCTCAAACAGATGCCAACCTATCTGTTTCTGGTGGCAACAGCGCTACAGGACTTTACCTTAGTGGATCTTACCGAAAGGAAGGCACCGTTTATCCGGCCGATTATGGTTACAAGCGTGGCTCTATGCATGCTAAAGCCTATCATACCGCCGTAAATGGGAAATTCAGAGCAGAATTTTCAACAATTTATTCGAGCGAAACCAACAAGATGCCCTCTACAGACATTGCGAATATTACCACTACCTATCCAAACAATTATCCACTTTATAATCCGGACGGCACTCTGTATTTTCACCCTGACTTTCCGACAAATCCACTTGCATTAGTGCGGAGTTATGGCAAAACCAACGCCAAGACTTTGATGATGAATGCCGGACTACAGTATAACTTACTGTCTAATCTAAAGTTGAAAGTTAATGCGGGGCAAAACTCCGTGTCTCAGGAAGGTATCACTATTGTTCCAAGTACTGCTGGTAATCCCACACTAGGGACTAATCAGAGCGGGGGGGGGAATTATACCAATAATACCAATACCACCTATCTGGTAGAGCCATTGGCTGATTATAATGTGAACATAGCAAAGGGCAAGTTGAATGCCACATTGGGTGGAACCTATCAATTTAGGGAATATAAACAACCTTATTTTATCGCTGCAGGGCTGTTTTCTTCTGATGCCTTGCTAGAAAATTATACTTCTGCGGGGATGATCTTTTTCCAAACCAATTCAAGTTCTCAATATCGTTTTGCCTCGGTTTTTGGAAGAGCAGTATACAATTGGGATAGTAAGTACATACTGAGCGGAACATTCCGGAGAGATGGATCGTCAAGATTTGGTCCGGGCAAGCAGTATGGCAATTTCGGTTCTGTCGGTGCTGCCTGGTTATTTACAGAAGAATCTTTTTTGAAAGAATCAGGTTTGCTGAGCTTTGGAAAGTTAAGAGGAAGTTATGGAACCGTTGGTAACGATCAGATCCAGGATTACCTGTACTTGGAAACGTATACTACTTTAGGGACGCCATATGGCAATAGTCCGGGTATAGAGCTCACAGGCGTAGCAAATAAAGATTACAGTTGGGAAACGACCAGGAAAATGGAGATGGCATTGGAACTTGGTTTTTTTAAAGACAGACTGATGCTGAACGCAACTTGGTTTAGGAACCGTTCTGGCAATTTGTTGACATACGCTCCATTAAGCGGACAAACCGGGTCTACCGGCTACACAGCCAATATGGATGCACTGGTACAAAATACGGGTTGGGAGTTTGATATCAAGCTCACACCAATTAATAAAGCATCTTTAAGCTGGAATGTAGGATTTAATATCAGTACTTCAACAAATAAACTGGTGTCTTACCCCGGATTAGCCGGTTCTTCTGATGGCAACAGGTATGCTATAGGACGTTCCCTTAACCTATTGGCTATGTACCAGTTCAGCGGTTTTCAGGATGGAATTGCTCAGGTACAAGACCTGGATGGGGACGGACAAATTAGTCAGGGCCTCAGAATAAACGGTTTGGGAGATCAAATCATTGCAGGCACCACAGATCCTAAGTTTTTTGGAGGCCTAACTAATAACCTGAAGATTGGTAATTTTCAGCTCGATTTATTCGTGAACTTTGTAAAAAAGGATGGCCTGGCGCCGACCAGCTTTCCCGGATTACTTAAAAATCAATTGTCGGGTGTGCTTGACCGCCGGTTTACGCCCAGCACCAGTGTTTCTTCCCCGTCTTACGCCTCTTACAAGAATTACTATGTAAACTCTGACGCCATAGTCGTAGATGCCTCTTTTATCAGGCTCAAAAACGTTACGCTTTCGTACAATTTACCAGAAAAATGGACTTCTGCTGTAAAAATCAGGAATTGCAGAATATTTGCATCAGGGCAAAACCTGCTTACCATTACCAACTACAAAGGATATGACCCGGAGACCGCACAATTTAACCCATTAGGTTACCCGATGCCATTACCAGCACCGGTTTTTCCTCCGCTATTAACCATCACCGGAGGTATACAGTTTTCACTCTAAAGGATCTATTATCATGAAAAAAAGTATATATACACTGATTATCACGTTATTCGTATTTGCCTGGAATACTTCCTGCAAAAAGTTAATTACCGTACCATTACCCAACAATAAGTTGGTTTCTTCTACAGTTTTCATAGATTCGGCAACTGCACAATCTGCCATAAATGGCCTTTACAGTAAACTTTATAATGGTTTTATGGGTGGCACTAGCTATTATAGTTATAACATCACATTGCATCCTGCAAGATTGGCTGATGAGTTATATTCGATTTCCAGCAGCGCAGACTATTTTTATAACAATAGTCTGCTTTCCTCTAACAATGAAATAGAAAGCATGTGGAATGACTCTTATTCCATGATTTTTAATGCCAATAGCATTATAGAAGGTGCGCAGAATTCTACCACCATTTCTGCAGGACTTAAAAAACAACTAACCGGTGAAGCTAAATTTATACGTGGGGTCATGTATTTTTATCTTGTTAATTATTTCGGTGACGTGCCACTGGTAACGGTTACAGATCTAAATACGAACAGAAAGATGCCTAGAACACCAATGTCTGATATTTATACCCAGATGGTAGCAGATCTTTCCGAAGCAGAGCGTACACTTGCCGCAGATTACTCCTGGTCGCAAGGAAACCGCACCAGGGCCAATAAATGGGCGGCGAGTGCGATGTTGTCGAGAGTATACCTATACATGGGAAAATATCCTGAAGCAGAGAGGGAGGCAACAAACGTGATCAGCCAGAGCGGTTTATATCGCGTTGTCACCGATGATATCTCCAAAGCCTTTCTAAAAGATAGTCCGGAAACAATCCTGTCATTTTATACCAATGCCAATGGATATCCTTACGAAACATCGTATACTCAACTCCGGGAAAATATACTCCCAAATTTTGCACTGACAGATGCACTAATGCATTCTTTTGAAACGGGCGACATTAGACCTTTGAAATGGATTAGCAGCATTAATTACAGTGGTACCAGATATAGTTATCCATCAAAATACAAAAGTACCGGTAATGACGAGGAGTACCAGGTCTTCTTACGCTTATCAGAATTGATGTTAATCCGATCTGAAGCCAGGGCATATCAGAATAATTTTAGTGGGGCAAAACTGGATCTTGATGTAATCCGCAACAAGGCAGGGTTGGATGGAACAACGGCTACTGATTTAGCGTCTTTTAAAATTTCATTGGAACATGAGCGGCAGACAGAGCTCTTCCTGGAGTGGGGAGACAGGTGGTTAAATCTAAAAAGAACGGCGCGTGCCGATGCGGTATTGAAACCTATAAAGGGACCGGCCTGGCAATCTACAGATGTACTTTACCCAATTCCGCTGTCATCAATCAATACCAATACAACTTTAAAACAAAATTTAGGATATAACTAACATTTACATAGGGGCAGGCTAGTACGCTTGTCCTTTTTAAAACCTTATTATGAAATATATACATCTATGCAACCTACGGGGAGAGGCACTGATTTCCAAGCTGGCGGAAGCTATGGGATCAACGGATCCAACTTCCATCAACCATGGTTCCAAGTAAAGCTGAAGAATCAGCCGTATAAATTATCACAGGCAGCAAATCACTTATTGCTGCCTGTTTTAATAAAGGCCTTTTTAAATCATAAACCGCGGCATCTAAGGCCCTGCCAATTTCAAAATAATCTTTATTACCGCTATTACCCATGGCAAGTCTACCATTAAGAATAGTGTTTTTTACCAGGGTACTCGCACCATTGTCAAAAGTATTTCGCTGATGCGTCAGCATCCGTTGTGTATAATCAAGCCAACGCAAATCCTCCAGTGGATTCAATGAAATGTGGCTATCCGTACCCAAGCACCATTTTCCACCATAACTTGCATAATCTTTCAAATTAAAGATCCCGTCTCCTAAATTGCCTTCGGTTCCAGTACACAAAACTGCATTTGCACCGCTCAAAGCCAGTTTTTTTGTTTCTTCGCTGCTCATATGGGTACAGTGCACCAAATTGAAACGATGATCCAAGGGCAAATGGTCCAGCAACCATTCTACAGGGCGTTGTCCCAGGTATGCCGTACAATCTGCTATTTCTTTCAGTTGCTCTGCCGCATGTAAATGGAAAGGCAGATCTTTAGGCCCTTGCTCAAAAGTGCGGATGATATCGGCTGCATCTACCGCCCTTAAAGAATGTACACCAAAACCCAGACTTGCGTTATGGTAATGTCCAACCGCTTTTTTGCTGCTCTCCAAGAGCTCAAAGTAGTCTTCCATCGTAGAAGAGATGAACCTCTTTTGCCTTTCCTGAGGAGCCTCTCCAAAAGATCCTTTTTGGTAGAACACCGGAACCAGGGTTATTTTTATCCCTGAAGTTGCAGCTGCGGCAACTAAGCGTTCCCCAATTTCAGCTTTATTGTCATAAGGATTTCCGTTTTTATCATGGTGCAGGTAATGAAACTCCGCTACCTGCGTATATCCATGTCTAAGCATTTCTTGGTAAAGCGTGGTGGCCAGCACTTGCAACTGATCCGGATCCTGAGCTAATGCGCATTGGTACATAGCTTCACGCCAGCTCCAAAAATCATCTTTTGTTCCTGATGTATGTCTTTCAGCCATACCGGCCATACCATATTGAAAGGCATGAGAATGACTGTTTTGAAAGCCTGGTACGGCAGCACCATGTACAATTTCAATATCTTCGCAGATAGGTTTTTCTGAAGAAAGATAAGTGATGATACCTTTGTCGTCCACTCCAACGTAGGCAGGTTCCATCCAGCCGTTTTTAAGCAGCAATGCAGAGAATTTATAGTGTTTCATGGCGGTTATAGGGTTTGTAGTATGGTGTTCATGGCGGTCAAACATTGTTTTAGTACACTTTGCATGTGTAGCGCTCGCGCCTCATCATATCGTGTTTCACTGTTGTCCATATAAAGATCTTTACTCATTTCCAATTGCAAGGCATGCTGGTTAAGTGCTGGTTGTCCAAAATTCCTGGTAATGTAGCCGCCTTTAAAAGGATGGTTGTGATTGATTTTAAAATTGCCCGAAAGTTGTGTTAAAGCGGTGTCAATTAAGGATGCCGAAGCTGAAGTCCCGTCTGCAGTCCCCAAAATTAAATCAGTGAAGGCCTCTTTCTGTATCGAGGGTACCAACCTCCGTATCGAGTGACAGTCCCAAAGCATTACAGTCCCAAACTCTGCTTTTAGCTCATCCAGTAGTTCCTTTACTTTTTGTTGGTAAGGGTCAAAATAAAGCGACTTCCTCCGTTCCACTTCATCGGCATTTACTAAAGTTCTTTCATCGTTGTAAATAGGTTCTCCTAAAAAGTTGCTGCTGGTACATAAACCCGTAATCACACGGCCATCACTGTACAATGGTGTACTATCCGGATTGCGGTTCAGGTCAATTACCCACCTGCTGTAATTTGCAGCTATAGTAGTAATACCCATTTGTGTGGCAAAATCATACAACGCATCTACAAACCAATCCGTATCATCCGGTGGCAGCATTTCCGGTTTGTATTCCCGTAACAGTTCGTCCGGAAAAGCAGTTCCACAATGCGGGATACTCAGTAAAATAGGGATTCGGTTGGCAACAGGGTGGGTGATTTTATAACTGTTCATCTTAGAAAATTTAAAACAGGCCGTTTAACAATTCGTCATCTACCATTTCTGGTAAAGTTACACGCAGGGAAGGGGTTCTTTCCATCTCCCTTCTTATCGCAAAGTTTGCCTCTTTGTTGCGTGCCCAGCTGCGCCTCGCTATGCCATTATTAACATCGTAAAACAACATGTTTTGGAGCTTTTGCCCGGCTTCCATACTGCCGTCCAGTACCATCCCAAAACCACCATTAATTACTTCGCCCCAGCCTACGCCGCCACCATTGTGGATAGATACCCAGGTAGCACCTCTAAAACTATCGCCTATTACATTTTGTATGGCCATATCCGCAGTAAAACTGCTGCCATCATAGATGTTGCTGGTTTCCCTAAAGGGAGAGTCGGTTCCGCTTACATCATGGTGATCACGACCCAGTACCACAGGTGCAGACAAAAGGCCTGATGCGACAGCTTCATTAAACTTTGCGGCAATTTTTGCCCTTCCTTCTGCATCGGCATACAAAATCCTGGCTTGTGAGCCTACCACCAGTTTATTCTGTGCCGCTTCTTTAATCCATGTGATGTTATCCTGCAATTGCTGTTGAATTTCTGCTGGTGCCTCCAATTTAATTTCTTCCATCACCTCCAGTGCCAGCTGATCGGTCAATTTCAAATCTTCTGGTTTTCCAGAAGTGCATACCCATCTAAAAGGCCCAAATCCATAATCAAAGCACATGGGTCCCAGAATGTCCTGCACATAAGAAGGGTACTTAAAGTCAATTCCATTATTGGCTAAGACATCGCCGCCCGCTCGGCTGCATTCCAGTAAAAATGCGTTTCCGTAGTCAAAAAAGTAGGTTCCTTTTGCTGTATGCCGGTTTATTGCTGCAGCATGTCTCCGTAAGGACCCCTGTACCTTAGTCTTGAAAAGAGAAGGGTTTTCTGCCATCATGGTATTGGATTCTTCAAAACTTAGTCCTGCCGGATAGTAACCGCCCGACCATGGATTGTGTAATGAAGTTTGGTCTGAACCTATTTCTACAGCAATATTTTCCTGATCAAACAACTCCCAGACCTCTACAATGTTGTCAATGTAAGCCAGGGAAACCGTTTCTTTTGCTGCCATGGCTTTTCGTACACGTGCTATTAAATCTTTAGGACTTTCAATTAACTCATCTACCCATCCCTGTGCTTTACGTTTAGCGGCCGCTGCAGGGTTTATCTCTGCACAAACTGTGATGCAACCCGTGATGTTACCCGCTTTAGGTTGTGCGCCGCTCATTCCGCCCAGCCCTGCGGTTAAAAATACCCTCCCAGCCGGACTTTCTCCATTTGTCAGCTTTTTCCTGAAAGCATTCATCAGCGTGATCGCAGTGCCATGCACAATTCCCTGCGGACCAATGTACATATAAGAACCCGCTGTCATTTGTCCATATTGAGTTACCCCAAGGGCATTGTACTTCTCCAGATCATCCGGTTTAGAATAATTGGGGATCATCATCCCATTGCTTACTACTACGCGGGGCGCAGCAGCAGAAGAAGGAAATAGACCTTGCGGGTGCCCGCTATATATATTGAGCGTTTGCTCATCAGTCATTGTAGCAAGGTATTGCATGGTGAGCAGGTATTGTGCCCAGTTTTGAAATACACTGCCATTTCCACCATAGGTAATCAATTCATCAGGGTGTTGCGCTACTGCCGGGTCCAGGTTGTTCTGGATCATCAACATCATACAACCGGCATGCAGACTTTTAAATGGATATTCCGTTAATGGTCTGGCAAAAATCTCGTAAGCTGGTTTAAAGCGGTACATGTAAATGCGGCCATAAGTTTTCAGTTCTTCCAAAAACTCGGGTGCTAATTCCTTATGCCATTCCTCCGGAAAGTACCTTAATGCATTGCGCAAACTCAGTTTCTTTTCTTCAGTGCTCAAAATATCTTTACGTACCGGTGCATGGTTAACCGCCGTATTGTATTCTTTTTTTGCAGGCAATATAGCCGGAATTCCCTGTAAAATCTCTTCTTTAAAATTCATGTCAGTAGCGTTTAAATGGCATTATACATACAGGTTCCGTTTTTCCATACTTGTGCAGGTTTTAGTTTCCCCTGCTGGTAAAGGATTTCTCTATAATCAGCAACAGCAAACAAGTTGAAATCTGCTAAAAAAGAAGGTGTGAGTTGTCCCCTGTCGTGCAGGTTTAGTGCATGTGCTGCCCGGTAAGTAATGCCCGCCAAAACTTCTGCATTGCTCAGTTTCTCAAAGGTCCCGAGTATAGCAGCTTGGGTCAACAAATCACCCATAGGTGCAGAACCAGGGTTCCAATCGCTTGCAATGGCCAAACTCATTCCCGCATCCAGCATTTTACGGGCGGGGGTAAAGGCACATCCCAATCCTATAGATGCCCCCGGTAATGCAACAGCAATTACATTACTTGAAGCCAGTAATTCGATTTCTTTATCCCCACTGGCTTCTAAATGATCGGCACTTATGGCATTAAATGCTACTGCGACAGTACTTCCTTCGGCACTAAACTGATCAGCGTGCACGGTAATTGTAAAGCCGTATTGCTGTGCTTTGATAAAGTAAGGACCAATCATCTCTGCCGAAAAGGCCCCTTGTTCTATAAAAGCGTCTATTCTTGTACATAATTGTTCCTGTTGCAAAACTGGGAAAAGTTGCTCCGCTATTACTTCTAAGTAATCACTATGTGTACCTTCAAAATCTTTAGGCAGGGTGTGTGCAGCCAGGCAGGTTGCAACCAAATCGGCCCCGCTTTGCGCATCGGCCAGTCTAATCGCCCTTAACATTTTCAATTCTTCCTCCACATTAAGGCCATACCCACTTTTAACCTCAATGGTGGTTACGCCTTCCTGCAAATGTCGCTGAGCACGAGTCGTGGTTAGTGCTACCAACTCTTCTACACTTGCCTTCCGGGTGTGCTGTACCGTGTCCCAGATTCCTCCACCAGCCAAAGAAATGTCCAAATAGCTTTTTCCTGCGTTTCTCAATGCATAATCGTTAGCACGAGAACCGGCAAAACAGATGTGTGTATGTGCATCTACAAAACCAGGCAAGCAAACGTAATCCCCTTCCAGTCTTACAAATGTTGCTTTTAAAGCTGTAGCTTCTGCTACTAAATCCGTATAACTTCCGGTTTTATAAATCAGTTCTCCCCAAAGCAAGATTCCTGCATCCGGTAAAGGCTGTAACAGTTCATCTTTTAGTGCTCCGCGTTCTGGTAAATCAGAAAGGGTAAGCAATTGCGAAATTGGCCCAATCAGGCAATACTGCTCTTCCATGTTAAAATTCTTCAAAGTAAGTACTAAACTCTGTGCTGTAAGTTAGCTTTTCTGCAACAGCTGTTGCTTTAGCTATTTGCAACAATTCGCCACTTTTTACCATGTCGATGGTCGTTTGCATCAGGTCGTACATAATTTGATCCTGCTCCAGGTGCTGTACTTTTGCACGTACTGCCTCATGGATAGCATTGATGATCTTGCCCGACTTTAAAGGTGCATGATAATCCATTGCCTGCGCGGCACAAAAAAGTTCTATGCCCAAGATCTTCTCTACGTTTTCTATCACTTGAAGGGCCTTGCGACCGCTAATAGAACCCATGCTTACGTGATCTTCCTGACCTAACGAGGTTGGAATGCTATCGGCACTCGCTGGGAAACACAATCCTTTATTTTCACTTGCCAATGCTGCGGAAGTGTATTGAAGGATCATAAAGCCAGAGTTCAAACCGGTTTCTTTCATTAATAATTTGGGAACGCCAGGAGTACTGCCTTCCAACGAAAGGTAGATTCTTCTGTCAGATATGTTGCCAATCTCCGAAGCAGCAAGGCAGGCATAATCCAAAGGCATGGCCATCGGCTGTCCATGAAAATTACCGCCACTAATGGTTAGGTCTTCGCTAAAAATTACAGGGTTGTCTGTTACCGCATTTATCTCAATTTCCAGCATTTCTTTTAAGTGAAGCCAGGCATTACGCGATGCACCATGAACTTGTGGAATGCAACGCAGAGAGTATGGATCCTGTACCCTGGAGCAATTGGCATGCGAGGGTACAATTTCAGAACCATCCAGTAGATTTCTGATATGCGCCGCTACATGCAAATTACCTTTATAGGGTCTTAGTAAGTGTAATTGTTCTTCAAAAGGTTTTGCAGAGCCCAGCAAACCCTCTAGCATCATGGCAGCGGTAATGTCTGCTGTAGTCAATACATTATGTAGCTTCTCCACCGCTTTTATCGCATGAGCAGCAATAAACTGGGTTCCGTTAATTAAGGCCAAACCTTCTTTTGCACCTAAAGCAACTGGTGCCATTGCATGGTCTTTTAAAAGTTCTTCCGTGGAAACAATGTTTCCTTTGTAATGGACCTTTCCCAAGCCAATCAATGGCAGGAAAAGGTGAGATAAAGGTGCCAGATCGCCAGATGCACCAACAGAACCTTGTTTGGGTACCACAGGGATGGCATCATTTTCCAGATGCCAAATCATACGGTCGAGTGTAGCCTCCTGGATACCAGAATAACCCTGCGCCAATGCCTGGAGTTTTAGAACCAGCATCAGCTTTGATATTTCTATTGCGATAGGTTCTCCAATTCCTACTGCATGGCTTTTGAGTATGTTTTCCTGAAGTTTTTTAGTGTCTTCAGCAGAAATCATCGAGGTGCATAACGGTCCAAAGCCAGTATTGATCCCGTACACCGCTTTATCAGCACGGGCTATTTTTTCAACAATAGCACTGCTTTGCCTTATTTTGTCTCTTGTGGCTTCGCTTAAAATTCCATTTAGTAATCCTTTACCTATAGCTAGGGCCTTACTTACTGTAAGCACCTCCGTACCGTATTCAAAAATCTGTTTCACAATATATTTATATGATTCAGACAAATATAATTGATGTCGTCTATGCCTATAAATACCAATTACATCATTGGTTGATAACTGAGGGTTATCGTTAATGCTGTCTTCTTATAAGTTATTTAGAAACTTTTGAATCATAATTACAGGAACAACCAATGTTGATGTTCTGCTAAATCTCGCAATGTTTATCCCATAAAACTTTCCATCGGCATCAAATACAGGACTGCCACATTCATTAGGTTTTATAATTGCATCATGAGCAAATACCCGCTCAAAGCCATCAAGCCTAAAGCTTTTGCCACCATCAAACAAATCTGCCGGATGAACAACAGGTCTGGCAGGCATTTTTGTTAAACCCACTTTTAAATTATAATTGTTTCCAGCCCTTACACCTTGTATCGTGATTGTATCGCCCGGCGCATATTTCATCAATTCCGCGCCATAGTGCTCTGGTTTGCTAATGGGTACACCATTAATGCCAGTAATTTGATCTTTCAGTTCTAATGTAGCAAGTTCTGCCGGACTGCCGGGATTAATCCTTGTGAGGATGATTTGTTGATTAATGAAATTAGCAGATGCACCAAAATATCCTGAGCTGAATTTTATGGGCTGATTTATATATCCGCTGCTCAACACACTTAGTCTGTTATCCGAAGCAGCAGTCATAGGAGAAATTAAAAATCTTCCAATGTCCCGGAAGGCTAAGCTAACTGTATCCGATGGATTAAGTTTTACACCTTTCTTTAGTTTTATCGCAATTTTCAACAATACCAAATCATTTTCCTTATCTCTGGCAACCACTGTAGCTTCAGCAACTTCAGAACCAGGCAATATAATTTTGACTTCACTTCCAACCATAGAGCTTTTACTCAATATCAAGGTTCCGTCTTTAACAGAGGGTTTGAATACTTTTCCATCTGGTAAAAGTACAGTGCCATTAATTTGTTGATCCTGCCCTTTTATTTTGCTTTTAATGAGCACAGTGGAGGCCTCAAATTTACCTTGTACACCTAGTTGCGTAGCCGTTAGGTTTTCCAATTCTTTAACTGCTATAATGCCCGCCTCCTTTGGATCAGTCTTAACCGCATCTTCTTGAGTAGGGTAGGCTTTGTAGTCTTCGGCAATTGTAAGTGAAGACCAGTATTTCCTATACGTATCCACCGGAATCTCAAAATTAACATCTTCTGCTCTTTCAATTCTGCTGTGCAAAGCAACCACACGACCCATATAGTCAAATAATGGCCCTCCCGAATCTCCCGGTTCCATTTTACGGGTAGATTCTACAAAGCCCCATACCGTAAGCGGATTTGAAATTTGGCCAACACGTACAGTTGGTAAAGACTGGTTAAGTGTAGTAGGGTAAGCAATGCTAATGCAGGGTTCATTTACCTTTAGGCTATATGACCAGCCCATTTCTGCAAAGGCCCATATTCCTTTCTCAATAATCCTGATTACAGCAGCATCCGGCCTGCCGGTTTTAGGTTCAAAACCCATTCTTCCCAGACCTTCAGCCGTATATTCTTTACCATCAGTAAAAATTACTTTATACTTTTTTCCGGGAACAATGGCATGGGCAGCAGTCAAAATATGTCCTGCTGCATCTATTATCACACCGCTAAATTGGGCACTGTTTTGTTTGCCGGTCAGCGTATCTATACCCCATATTCTTACTGACGCTGCATAGGCTTTTTTGATGCCATTTTGAATGGTTTGTTCCAGGTTTTTTCTGTTAAAATCCTGGGCAGAGCTGATTTCTGTAAATAAAAGTGATAAAGAAATGAAAAGAAGTTTTTTAACCATGTGTTTCATGTGCTTATAAATGCAGAGGTCCCTCTAGTGAAGGACCTCTTAATATTAACTTTAATCGGGTTCAATTTAATCTTTAAATATTTCTCCCAGCTGTGTTTTTAGTTTCTGACTAAATCCGGTGTATTTTTCTACAATCTTGCCATCCCTGTCTACAAGGTATAGTGTAGGAATACCAATGATCATAAAATCTGCCAATGTTTTGTTTTTATCAGGACTCAAAACCTGAGTCCATGGCATGGCTTCTTCAGTCATTGCTCTTCTCCATGCTGCATTATCTGTATCTACAGACACACTCAGCACTTCAAATCCTTTTTCTTTATATTGACTGTATAAAGTTTTGATTTCTGGAATTGCTTTTCTGCAGGGACCGCACCAGCTTGCCCAAAAATCTATCAGGACATACTTTCCTTTAAAAGACTTGATGTCTACGGGTTTTCCATTTGGATCGTTATAAACAATCCCTGGAATTGGACTACCCATCTTTAACGAATTGCGAATAGCACGCTTTTCAAGATATTCCTGTTTTAGTTGTTTCGCCTCTGCCATTTGTGGATAGCGGGTGATCAATTTATCAACAGTCGTTTCAAAAAAAGCATTGTCTTTGTCAGTCGACAGCATCCCTAACAAGTAAACAGAAGCCGGATTGTCTTCGTTAGCCGTGATCATTTGCTTTAACCTGAGTGTTTCATTAGCACTTTTACTTTTTATCAAACCGTCTGCACGTAGGTATTTGAGCCAAGTAGAATCTTTCGATGCATGGCGCATCGCTGCGTAACTCTCGTCTGTTAACAAAGACATTTCTTGTTCCGCAAGATAGTTGTTGTAAATAGCTGCGTTGATTAATTGCGTAGCCTTAGATTTACTCTCCACAGATACAAATCCAGAGTTTTTTGACTTTACCCTAGCTGTATCGTACCCTCTAGCAGTAATGTTTACATCCTGATCTGACCAAAAAGAAGCAGATTGCCATTTCAAAAGATCTAGTTGGTATAGCGCTGCAGTGCCGGATTTAATCCTTAAGGTAAAACTTCCGTCTGCATTTACAGGTACAGAGTCTACTATTTTTTTTCCTTTCCCAATTCCTTTATACAGCCATACCATGTTGTATTTTTTGAACATGTCAGGATTAAGTACAGCTACCTTGCCTTTTATCAAAAGTTCTTTTTTTACTGGTGCTTGCGCTTGTACAGTGTTATTGTTAAACAACAGCAGACCGAACGATACGGCTGCCATTGTTATTTTTCCTTTTAACCTCATGCTTAGTTAAAAATTGTTTTCAATTTATCATCCAATGCTTTGCCACCGGCACCTAGCCACCTAGCTACAATTTTACCATCTTTATCTAATAAAATTTGCGTTGGATAGCCCTCAATATCGTACAACCTAACCACGTCCTGTTTCATCTCCTTTTCGTTGTTGATTACATTTGTCCAGGTCAGCCCGTCTTTTTCAACTGCTTCTTTCCACATTTTTTCTGCTTGTTCCTGTCCGCTAACTTTCTCGCTAGAAATACCTAAAATTTCAAACCCTTTCGAAGAGTATGTTGAATATAGTTCTTTCAAGTGCGGGTTGGCAGCACGACAAGGCCCGCACCAACTTCCCCAGAAATCTAGCAATACATATTTTCCTTTAAATTGCGACAAGCTCACCGGTTTACCGTTTATATCTAACTTTGTAAAATCTGGTGCTGGTCCGCCAGCCTGAATAAGTTTTAATGATGCAATTTTTTCAACAATACCCTTCGCATAGCGAGTGCTCTTATAAGTTGAAGCTAAGCCTTTGTAAGCTGCATCCAACTCGTCGGATGTGTAATCTCTGGATGTCGTTGACAGATAGTACAAACTAGCAAATGCTTCTGGATTATCCTTAATGAATTTTTTCCTGGATGCCATCATCGCTTTTCTGTTCTCCAGCATTTTCGGGCCAATTTCCTTCATCGCGTCTGGAATTCCCATTACTCTTGCCTCCACCATTTGCTTTTGCAATGCAACCTGTTCCAAGATATACTTCTCTTCAGCCTTTCTAAACTGAGTGAAGCTTTCATTTAATGCATCGCCTGTTACGGAAGCCATATTTATGCCTAATGCAGTTCCTGTGATATTAAGTTTTGCTCCCTTAGTTAGAACTACCTCTAAAGGTAGAGAAGGCTGATACATTCCCGATTTACCACCACCTAAATACAAATTGCGATCAACGCTGGTATTGATAGAGGTTACAAAAGGCTCATCGCCCGCAGTGCCTGTCAACTCAAAAACATTCTCTTTAGCCTCAACGGTAATTGGGCCATCAATGCCGCGCAAAATGATTTTCTCATTTCCTTGTCCTTGGAGGCTGCCTTTGATGACATAGTTTTGTGCTTTGCTTACAGCAAAGCTGCCTAGTAATAATAGTGTTAGTGTGATTCTTTGTTTCATTTTTTTGGTTGTTTTTATAAACTCCATTTGTAAGTCATATCTTTAATTTTGCCAAATCCAGTATATACACGTTCTGTAGACTTGGTAATTGCACCATTGGTTTGATCAATGATATATGCGTAAACTTTGCCTGTTTTTGTGCCGGCATTCCAGGTACTTATGTAAACGACTGTATTTGGACGTGGCAATAATAGATTAGTCACTACCGGATTATAGTAGAATTTCTGAAGACGTACACAGGTAATTTCCTCATTTACTGGAGCCTCCCATTGAGATACAACTGGAGTATTTTGTTGGTATAGGTGCAGATAAATATTTTTATCTGTTCCCAGTAATGCATAATTTCCATTAAACGCAGAACAAAGCGTGCGTATAGGTGTCGTTATGGGTATGCCGCTTACGGCATATTTGCCGATTCCTGCCTGAGTAGTTGACGTATTAAAATTACTTACCAGTAAATACCGGTCAGTATTGTTCTTCATCACAGCATATTCGTAGCCAGCAGTAGGTCCGGTCCCTCTGCCCCAATCAAAGGCTTCTGGATCCAGGCCAACATTATTTACATCAAACGCGGTAGTTGATGCTTGAGCAAGAAATGACTGAACTGTAGTGCCATTGGTTGGAATATTCAAAAATCTCTTATTTGTTTTATCGTACACTACAGCTTCAAATCCCGCACCAAATGCGGTTGCCGACCATTCCGCTAAATCGCCGTAGGTTCCATTGTACGCAGCGCCAAAAAAATTGATTCTGCTGAGACTGGATGTGCTATGATTTACGCCGTGTATCCTATTATTGTAAATAATCACTTCTTTTCTATTTCCAACACTGTTATTAGCTGATATACTTTTAATTTCTCCATTAGGTACAAAGCTCCAAAACAGTTTCTCAATTGGATAAAACACTAGAAAAGAAGATTTTTCAACGGCCACTAAATCACGCGAAGACGCTATCACTACTTCAGCCGTTGATAATGTTGATGCAGAGTGCATCAAGCCACGTGGTTCGCCTAGTAATGCATAACCATTTGAATTTAAGAACATATCTGAGAAAGTACGAGTTTGAATTACATTTTTCTTTGTCCAGTCATCAACAATTAGTCCTACGTCGGTATTCCCATTTTTTTCATAAAGTAGCATCCAGCCGTCCGAAAGCTGTTCGTCAACTTGCAGGTTAAATTTCATATACTCTTCTACCTTAGTAACCAGATTTTTTACCGTTAAGATGACAATCCATCTTCCTGCTGGCTTTGCAATTGATTTACGTAATGTTAGATCATTCGATATAGTATCTCTGGTATATGCTCTCCCTCCGGAAGTAGCTTGGTAAATTGCCCAGGTGAAACCAAGTTTGTCGGAAACTTGGCTTGTTGAGGTTACTTCTTGTCCATTAAAAACTATTTTAGGATTAATTACCAATTCATCATAACGGTAAATTGAATAATCACCTCGAATATTTTTATTTGCAGTATCAATTAGTACCGTTTCCAAGGGTTTGTATTCATAATTTCCTTTATCCTTATAACATGATGTGCAATACATACAGATGCACAAAAGTAACCAGGTTATATTGTTGTTTTTTTTCATGATTCAATCTCTATTTTAAATCTATCTGGCTAATTATGGAAACACGATCGGCTGCCTGTTTTCATCTAACTTGTCTGTGCCGTAATCTATTTTGTATTGCGCAAGTGCTATCTTGCATTGAGCCTGTAATGCCCTGGCATGTACCGCTGTAATGGTATTAGGTGGCAAATCCGGATTTACTGTTAGATCATTTACAACCACAAAATTGGATAACCCGGTCACCTGGATTACGAACTTATATTTCTCGTCACTGTAAGCGCCGAAGAAAGTTTTCAGAGCGGTAGTAATTGGGACAGCATTGTCCCAATTGTCTGGTTTTGTAATGGCATTCTTAAATGTAATTTTAAGCTTGCCCAATTCCCTCAAGGAGGCTTGGAAAGTCGCTGATTGTTTGACTGTAAATGAGACCTTTAAATCTTTGTTTAAAAACAGCGTCTGATCTGTAGGTTTGTCTACGTATAAGGCTACTCTACCCACTGATTTTCCTGCAGGTACTTTATAGGTTTTTAAAGTAAAATTTAAAAGTTTTGCGTCATTGTCTACCGTAACCAGTTCAAATGTACGGTCATAGTTAACAGGATACCCTGCAATTCGGTAATTAAAAACTATAGAATCCCTGTTCGTTGGGCTATAAGCAAAATTATGGGTAATGCTGTCTTGAACCCCTGCATCTGTGCCTAACCAGATGTTTAATAAAGGAACTTCTTCTTCAAAATATTGCAAATCATTTTTTTTGCAGCCTGCTATCGTCAAAAACACGAGCAGGGAAATATAAGTATATCTCATATTATAAATATTAACGATTATTAGTTCGGTTTCCTGCTTCCAATTCAGCTACTGGCAGTGGCCATATGTAAGCTTTTATGTCTACAAGATTCTTGTCTGTACCTGTGATAGTTGTTCTGTTCAGCCTTTTATACAGATAAAAAAGTTGGCCTTCAGCAAAAAACTCCTTCCTGAATTCTTCAATGTAAGTCGCCGTTGGATCCGGCGGCTCTATAGTTAGCGCTTGTAATCCTCTTGCTTGTCGTACTTTGTTGATCGGAGCAATTATACTTTTACCCTCTGCCAAATTACTGCCTGCAATGATAAATTGCATTTCAGAGATTTTTATGACCACGCTTTTGTTCCTGTAATACAACTCCTGGCTTACCGGCGCACTGTATTTGCGGCTGTAATAATTGCTTGCTTTTACGCCTTCCCCTACTTCGAAAAGGTAGATGTACCGATAATCGATGGACTTATCTGGATAATATGCATCATGCGTGGCCGAATTAAGATAAAAGGTGTAGATAATATTTGCATCTTTTGATAAATACTCAGTAGAGTAAGTATACATATTATTGATATGCAAGCCGAATATGTGCTCCGGTGCTCCGGATAGATCGTTACCTATACCAAGATTGGATTGTAATGAATAGGTGAATTTACCAGAGTTGATTACTGTAGTGGCAGCTGTACGAGCTTTTTCATATTCGCCCGTATAGTAAAACATTCTGGCTAATAATGCCTCAACAGCATAATAATTGAGATGTAACTGGCGATTGATCAAATAACCATTATCGTCAGCTTGTGTAATGGTTCTTCCGGTAAGTATTGGATCTGTTCTCAATAACTCTTTTGCTGCTTCCAGGTCTTTGCGAATAAATTCATAGGTTTCTTTTACGGTAGACTGCTTAGTTTGATTGGCACTGTACTGTGTTACATAAGGTATTGCTGGTTTATTCATGTCCACCATATAAGATGCTCCAAAAAGCCTTACCAACTCGAAATGTAAAAAGGCACGTAAAGCCAGCGCCTCACCCTTAATAATAGAATAATTATCTCCGCTAAAGATCGATTTCTTGCTGTCTATCTCAACTAATAAGTTATTGGTATTACTTATGGCTTGGTACAATCCATTCCAGATGCTGCTCATGCGACCTTGAACAGTGGAACTCTCATAATTATATTCCGCTTCACCATTATAACCTTCTGGAAAAGAAGACCACTCATGTGATAAAACGGCAAGCATACCGTACTGCTGTTCTTTACCATATAAATTTTCAGCGATCATCAAGGTATAAACACCCGCGAGAGCTTCCTTGAAACCAGATTCAGTTTTAAATAATTCAGATGATTTAATTTGAGAATTAGGTTCTACATCCAGCCATTTTTTGCAGGATGATAACATGCTTGCCGTTAAGCATATTATTAATAAATATTTAAATCTTGTATTCATACTCTTAATTTAAAATGTCGTTTGTAGTGAAAAAGAAAAAGTACGTGCAAATGGATATTCTGTACCACGTTCAATTCTTACTGTAGAAAGCACAAATACTTCATTCATGAGTATTGAACATTTTAAATTTTTAAGCCCAAAACGTTTCAAATTTTTCCATTTAAAGTCATAGTATGCATTTACTGAAGAGAGGGTTAAATCACTTTTGTTCTCTATAAATCTGGTGGTGGCACGAGTTTGAGTTGGCCTTGTTGAAATTCTTTTAAAAGGAACCTTATCACCTATGTTTAACCACGTATTATTGAAAACCCTGGTATCAACATTATTGGCTATATCAACATTCTCTACACGACTTGCTAAGGTAGAATTATAATAGTCTTCGCCTATAGTATATCTAAATGTCCCACTAAGCCCCCAGCCTTTGTATTCCAGATTAAGTCCAAAATTACCCCTTAATAACGGGTCTGTAATCCCGGCAACAATTTGATCATTAGGATCCCATACATAGGTTGTACTTCCATCTTTTTTTACATAAATTTCATCTCCTGTTGCAGGGTCTATACCTAATGAAGGCACTGCCCAAATTGAGGACATAGACTGTCCCTCCTCAAAACGGGTTACAGGACGATTTGAGGCATCGGCCAATTCATCCTGCTCTTTGTTTAGCTGTTTGAGCCCATCTGAAATCTTCGTAATTTTATTGCTATTTCGAGCAAAGGAACCAAAAACAGATACGTAGGACTGTGTTTTTGCATTACGGTATAATTGGTAACTCACGGTACCTTCATATCCTATATTTCGCATCGACCCAAGATTCTCTTTATACGTAGTGAATCCGGTTGATGGTGGCAACGTTAAATCCGTCAGCAGATTATTAGTATTAGCCACGTAGTAGTCAAGTCGGATATTTAACCTTTTTAACAAATTAATATCTAGTCCTATATTGTTGTCAATTTTTTCCTGCCAGCGAAGGTTATCATTTGCCAACGCTGACAAATATGCTCCCGATATATTGTCGTACGTACTACTCGTAAAGAACGTGTAAGTAGCTAATGCCTGATATGGATTGAAATTTTGACTGCCAGTAGATCCAATTGAAGCCCGGATTTTGAGCATATCGAATATATTTAGCTTTTTAATAAAATCCTCATGGTGCAAGTTCCAACCCACGCCTACAGATAAGAAGGTTCCCCAACGATTGTTTGCACCAAAAACGGATGACGCATTTCGTCTTGCGCTTACATCCAGCAGATAACGGTTATCGTAAGCGTAACTTCCAAAAGCCAGTAGACCAATTTCCCTTTGGATGTTTTCTGTACCAGAAGGTACTCCATTTAGTGCATACTGACTGGCAAAAGATATAAAATCAACTCTGTTATTTAAAAATCCTTCAGCCGCCATACCATGTGTTTGCCCTTGAGTAGACCCAAGGTTAGCACCACCATTTATGAGTACCAGATTTTTACCCCACATCTTTGTCCAGTTCGCAAACACATCGGAATTTAAAGTGGTAGTTTTTCCATCTGTGATGTTATATGTGCCCCTTCTGTAAAAATTTTCACCTGTCATTTCTATAAAACGGGTATGATCTCCAGGATAAAATAACTCAGAATCAGTACGATTTTGAGTGAAGCCTACACGACCTGTAATTTTCAACGATTTTGCAGGTTGCCATTCGGTATAGAAATTTTCTGTAACTTCTGTATAGTTCGAAAAGTTTTTGGTATTCAGCGTAGCATTATAAAGAGGATTATAATAGTAAGTAGGTGGTGCTGTTCCACTTGATCTAAACTCTCCTAGCACCTTATTGATACGTCCATATTCGTCCGTTGGTGCCCAATAAGGATTCAGCCTGGTATATTCACTAAATGTGCCATAGGGTGAATTTATTGACTTGTTTAAGTTTATATTTAATATATTCCTGAAAATCAATTTTCCACTTCGATAGGAAAGATTAATAGAACCACCGATGTTATCACGCTTCGATTCTTTCATAACACCGGTTAAGTTATTGTAATTTAGATCTATCCCGTAACGCATACTTTGATCTCCGCCTTCAAGATAAAAGCCATGTTTCATGCCTAAGCCCACACGTAAAGGCTTTGATAGCCAATACGTGTTAACACCCCTGGCTATATCTGCCTCAATCAAGTTAGCCTGTTCTGTTAAAAATTGTTGGGTAAGAGGTGATGGAGAGGTGTATCTTCCTGCATTACGTTCTACTTGTAGCTTTTCTGAAGCATTGGTTAAGTGATAAGAAGTAAGATCTGGAGCCTCGATATTATAGTTACTATTATAAGTGATTCGCAGTTTTCCTTCCTGAGGTGCAAGTGTTTCAATAACAAGCACTCCGTTCGCTGCCTTTGATCCATATATGGCTTTAGCAGAGGCATCTCGCAATATAGTTATCGAAGCTACTCTGTTCATGTCCAGGTCGTATATTTTCTGTAGGTTTGCTTCGAAACCATCTAAAATAAACAAAGGTAAATTCGGGTTGCCAGAATAATCTCCGCGTACATCTTCCAGACCCGCCTGACCGCGCAGTTGTATATCTGGAAGTACATTAGGATTGGATCCTAATGACAAATTTTCCGTCAGTACAAAGGAAGGGTCAAGGTTTTGCAGACTCTGCAAAATGTTTTTATTTCCGACTCTTTTTAGATCTTCACCTGTAAAGGTGGAGGCACTTCCTGTAAAACTATCTTTCGTACGTCTTGAATAACCTGTTACTACGACTTCATTGAGATCATCCGCAAAAGGTTTCAATACAACCACAAAAGGAAGGCTGATTTTCTGTTTCAGGTTTATCTCTTGCCGTGTAAAACCCACACTCGTAATCACAAGTGTTTCATCATTATCCTCTGCTGTAAGCATAAACTCGCCAGAACTGTTTGTAACGGTCGAGTTCCTTGGATTGCCAAGAATAGTGATACCAGCCCCTGGAATGGGTTGCCTGCCTTCGTCAACTACCCTCCCTAAAATCTTTTGAGGTCCTTTAACTGATGTAGCAGGCACAGACTTTGGCATGGTGGTGGATGGAACCTGTGTGGTTGTTGCTCTTTTGCGAATAATGATTTTGTTTTCCCTAACTACAAAGTCCAGCGAAGTCTTGCTGAGTAGCTTATCCATTACAGCTTCAACAGACATACTTTTAGCTTTCAGCGTAACTTTGTATGGGCTAATCATTTCTTCACTAAAAACAAAATTGTAGTTGCTTTTCTTTTGTAACTGGTCTAAAGCTTGTTTTAGTGAGATGTTATTAAAGTCAACATCAACTTTTACGGGTTTTATCTGCTGTGCTTTTACCTGTGGTGTAAGTAAAAACAACGCAACAGCCATAAAGCAGATGCTGCAAATGTATGTTTTCATCATATTTTAATTTGTTTTTTTCAATGCGTGAAACGATCCTGATACATTCTCTTTGATCAGCTTAAATATCATAAGGGTTTCATACCTTTGAATTGTGGTTTTTTAATTAAAGTTTAGTTTGGAAGACACGTGTATCCGTCAGTCAGGTGATTGGGATTACATTTCTGAGGATATTTGAAACCGGAATAGATTATTTCGGTTTCTTTTTTTAGTAGCTAATTCTTCATAGGCTGTTTAGTTTTAAGGTTGTGGTTCAGGTTAGTTTTTAATGGTAATATTATTTTGGTTTATTTTATACTGAAGGCCTCTGGTTAAAGTTAGGTCATCCAGAATATCAGTTAGTTTGTCTTTTGCACCAAATCTTGCACTAAAGTGGAACTCTTCCATCTTTTGATCTTCAAAACTGATGTGTACGTTATATTTACGTTCCAATATCGTAGCTACTGTTTTAAAGTCTTCATCATTAAAGCATAGTCCACCCTGCATCCAGGAAACTACATTACTGGCCAGAAGTTTTTTCTTTTCCATTGTTGAAGAAACCCTGTCGTATACCATTTGCTGATTAGGAAGTAACATTTGATTATTCACCGCAACTTTTCCTTTAGTTACCGTAATATTGATGGTGTTTAACCAGGAATAAGAACTGATGTTAAAAGCAGTTCCCAATACATTGGTCAGCGTTTTTCCAGCCTTAACCTGAAAAGGCTTTTTGTCATTGTGTTTAACGTCAAAATATACCTCTCCTTCAATCAGCACAACTGTTCTGAGAGCAGGATCAAACTGGTCTGGAAAACTAATTTTACTTCCCACGTTCAATATTGCGACAGAACCGTCGGGTAATGCAATACGCTTTCTTTGGGTGTTACTGGTTTGTGCTATAATTTGGGCATGAGTACTGAATTTATAGATCAACTCATCCTTGTACATTAAGCCAAGTGTAAGCCCTAAAATAACAACTGCCGCAGCAGCATATTTTGCTATATAGGTTAAAGTAAATCTATTTTTGCGTTCATTATTGATGTTCAAAAGAAGACGGTTCAGGATTTTTTCCTGTGTTGCCCTTTCATTTCCCATAAGTTCCTCGTTCCAGGAGCCTGGGTTTTCTTTAAAATTCTCAACTGCCACAGAAATCTTTTCAGTTATTTCTGCTTTGTGCTGTTGTTTTAGTTTGTTTCTTCTAAAAAATGAGAGAATCATATGCTGCTTTTTAACTAAAGACACAGCAAAGAGGGGTATCCCCCAAAGGAATTATGATTTTATTTTAAAAAAGTGAAGAATATTCCTGTAAGCACCAAATAATCCCCCAGTTTAATCCGAAGCTGACGTAAACCTATGGTGATTTGGTTTTCAACAGTCTTCGGAGAGATATTTAGCCGCAATGCGATCTCCTTATTAGAAAGATGTTCCTTTCTGCTCATTAAAAGGATGGTCCGGCACCTTTCCGGTAATTCTGCGATGGCTAAATTGTAAATCTTGCTCAATTCCTTGGAATTGAATTCATCTTCTATCAAAGTTTCTGATGAAATAGGTTCAGGCTGCACATTCACTGCTTTTAAAAGATTTTTTTCTGAACGTATTGCATTCAGCATCCTGTTCTTTACAGCAACGTATAAGTAGTCTTTCAAAGATTTAACCTGTAGAGCAGCCCTTTTATTCCATAAATAGAGGAAAACATCATGGACCACATCTTCGCAGGTTTCCTGGTTAGCGGTAATTTTAAAAGCGCAGCGGTAAAGTTCAGACCAGTATTTATTGTAGATGAAAACAAATGCAGGCTGGTTATCCTGCTGTAACAAGGCTAACAATTCTGAATCTGATATATCTTCCCTAATCCTCGCCATTAAATCTTTAGCTGCCTATTTTTTATAAAAATACATTTTATACGGCAAGATTAGCAAAAATGCATGCAAATCTTATCAGTTTTTAATTTTCAATGCCTAATCGTTAATATGCTGTTATCATCTGATCCAAAAATAATTGGAATTGCCTCCTGAGCCGGATGAGACAAACAACGCAGTATTTATATTTTAATATGTATTTTTGTTTATGGATGTAATGATCATATGAGCTATCGGATAGAACTCAGGCACCTTAAATATTTCCAGATATTGGCAGAAGAATTGAAGTTCAGAAAAGCTGCTGAAAAGCTTTTTATTTCGCAGCCCGGTTTGAGCAGGCAGATTAGACAAATGGAAGAAATTTATAACGTAAGCCTGTTTGACCGGAGCAAAAGAAAAGTAGAACTTACAGAAGCCGGGCAGTATTTAAAAGCTGAAGTAGACTTTATCTTCAATCATTTAGAAACCATCACTAAACAACTCGAAAACATTGGCCAGGGTAAAGAAACTGAGTTACGTATCGGCTTTTTGGGCTCTGCCGCACAAAATGTTGTCCCAGATCTCATCCTTCGCTTAAATAAAGCCTATCCCGGCATCCAGACCTTATTGGATGAAATGCCTAATAAAATGCAGGTAGAGCTCATAGAAAAAGACAAACTTGATATCGGATTTGTAAGATTGCCGAGGGTACCGGATGGTATTTCCAGGTTCCCGGTGTTTGAAGATACCTTTTCAGTAGTACTTCCAGCTGATCATCCAATTGATGTTGATCATTTTGAAAACATCAGGCAATTAAGTACGGAGCCATTTATCTTTTTTTCCAGTGAGGACAGCCCTTTCTATTATGATCTGATTATGGGTATTTGTGAAGATAATGGTTTTAGACCCCGGGTTTTTCATAAGTCAGTTAATGCTTTAACCATCTTTAAACTGGTGGAACAAGGTTTGGGCGTAGCTATTGTCCCTACTTCATTACAGTATGGTTACCATCTTCAGATAAAGTTTATAGAACTTAAAAATATACGCCAGCGTACCGAGCTGTCCGTCATCTGGAAAGAGTCTAACCGCAATCCTGCATTAAAGAATGTCATTTCCTTAATTCAAAATAAAGGCTGATGGTTAACAATACTTTTGATAACGAGACAGAAGTACTTCATAAAATCTCCAATGGAGATCAGCAGGCATTTTGCGAATTGTTCAATTGCTATCAGAGGTTTGTATACAGCTTTGCCAGTAAGCTTACGCATTCAGAAGACCTGGCCGAAGAGATTGTGCAGGATATTTTTTTGAAGATCTGGCTTAACCGGAAGAAGCTGGCAGAACTGGATAATTTTGGTGCTTACCTTAACCGAGTGGTACGCAATCATTCCTTTAATGTATTAAGGCAACTTTCTCAGGAAGCTAAACTTAAGCAACAAATTGGCTTGCTGTTAACCGATGTGGATGACAATACCCAACATCAGCTCAATTATAAAGAAAGCCGGAAAATTCTGGATGAAGCATTGAGAAATTTGCCTGATAAACAGCGTACAGCTTATCGCCTTTGCCACGAGCAGGGACTAAAGTACCAGGAAGCCGCATTACAGATGCATATTTCTTCTGAAACGGTACATTACCATTTGAAGCTGGCTACCCAAAGCATTAAAGAACATTTTAGAAAAAATGCAGGTATATACCCAGTATTAATGGCCTGTTTGTACCTCTCCTGATGCTTATTCTATAAAAAATAAAATATTTTTATAAAACCACTACCCGATTGGCTTCAATGTGTGTCAATATCAATAGTAAGGCATTGATAACGCTTTATGAATTCTAAAATAATGGAATACGAATGGTTAAGACTGCGAAAAGACTGGAAGAATTACTCAGGATCTATTTAAATCGGTTGGCTACACAACAGGAGACAGAAGAACTCTGGGCTTATGTTGACGATCAAGCGTTTGCGGAGGAAATTATGGAGCAACTTTCCAATGCTTTTGAAACGCAGTCTTCCTTTACTGAATTAGCGGCGCAGCGCCAGCAGCAGATCTTAGCAAATATTTTTGAGCAGGGCGCCAAAATGACTCGTAAACCTATAAGGTTGTGGACTAAAATTGCCGCCGCCGCTTCTGTATTATTGGTACTTGGTGTTGGTTTTTATGCCGGCAGCTATTTTATAAATCAAAATGCGGTTACCCACAACAGCGTATATACCAGCGATATTGCCGCAGGTAAAAACGGGGCTACGCTAACCCTTTCAAACGGACAGAAGATCCGGTTGGCTGATGTAGCAAAAGGAAAGCTTGCTACAGAATCTGGTGTAAGGATTGACAAAACTACTGATGGGAAACTCATTTATCACCTAAGTACTGAAAAAATAAACCGGAATTCATCAGATGATGCCCTTAATACTCTTGCTACCGCAAGGGGAGAGCAATATCAGGTTGTTTTACCCGATCAAAGCAGGGTCTGGCTCAATTCCGCTTCCTCTATAACTTTCCCTGTATCCTTTGCCAACTTAAAAGAAAGGAAAATTCGTTTGGTAGGAGAAGCATACTTTGAAGTTATCCATAACAAAAAGCAACCATTTAGGGTTCAGACCGGGGCGCAGATGGTAGAGGATATAGGTACCGCGTTTAACATTAATGCTTATGCAGACGAACCTGTAGTAAAAACAACCCTCGTAGAAGGCTCAGCCAAGGTAAATGGTGTAACTTTAACCACAGGGCAACAATCTGTATTCAGTACTGCAATATTTAGCGTCCGGAAGGTGCATCCCGAAGATGAGATTGACTGGAAGAACGGTTATTTCCAGTTTAACAATGAAAATCTGGAAAGCATTATGCGCAAGGTATGCCGCTGGTACAATGCCGAAGTACGCTATACCGATGAAAGCCTTAAGACCAACACTTACCTGGGTACTGTAAACCGTACAGCACAAGTTTCACAATTGCTAAATATGCTGGAAAGGACCGGGGGACTCAGGTTTAGCATCAACAAAAACGTAATTACCGTAAGCAGGAATACGGCAGAATAATAATTAACTAAAACCAAAACCAGAACATATGAAAGACCAGGAAAAAGACCACTGAAAAAACTGAAAGATGCAGGTTTTAAAAGAAGGAGAGTGCTTGCTACACTCCCCATCTATAAGGCTGCTTAAAATCCCGGTAAAACCGGTTGAACCATTGAGTCACAATTATTCATTCTAAACAGATAACAAATGTATAAAACTTATACCAGATATTCGTGTGGCCTTACCAGCCATGTCAGGAAACTTTTATTAATTATGAAGCTAACGGCTATCCTTTTAATAACTACACTATTACACGTAAGCGCAGCAAGCTTTGGGCAGCGGATTACGCTGGTTCAAGACCGGGTAAGCCTGGACCAGGTACTTCGTGAAATCCGCATCCAAACGGGCTATGATGTGCTCATCGAAACCACAAAGTTTAAGAATGGGCAAACCATTAAAGCCAACTTTAGAAACAGCTCTTTGGAAGAAGTTTTAGAAGAAATTACCAAAGGCAAAAACCTGTCTTACAACATCGAAAACAAAAGTATCGTTATCAGGGAAAAAGCTCCTTCTGTACTTGATAATGTGGCAGCGTATTTTGCAGCTGTAAATATCCGGGGCACGGTGGTAGATGAGCAGGGGAATGGAATTCCCGGTGTGAGCGTAAAAGTAAAAGGCAGCAGAAAAGTAGTCTCAACTGGTAGCGACGGAAGGTTTGCTGTTGTGGTACCCAATGAGCAGGCGATACTCATATTTTCCTTTGTAGGTTACGCGTCTCAGGAACTGCCGGTAAAAGCCAATATGGTAGTTACTATGGTTCCAGAACTGAACAAATTAGATGAAATGGTGGTGGTGGGCTATGGCAGTACGCGCAGAAAAGATCTTACGGGTTCAGTTGCATCTATTGCGCTTTCCGAAATTAAAGATGTCCCTTTTGCCACGGTAGACCAGGCCCTTACTGGTAAGGCAGCAGGTGTGCAGGTGGTACAGGCAGATGGTTCTCCGGGCGGGATGGCGAAGATCAGGATTAGAGGTGGAACCTCCCTGATGGGTGGTAATGATCCTCTGTACATTATAGACGGCGTGCAGATGCAAATACAAAACAGGTACATTCAGGCTGCTGCCGAGATTACAAGTCCTGTAGAAAGTTTTGGTAACGATGGCGGCGGTCAGACCATTTCAGGTGCTTTTGCCCGCGGATTAAACAGCCTGGGGGGCTTAAATATCAATGACATCGAAACCATTGATATCCTTAAAGATGCCTCTGCTACGGCAATATATGGTTCAAAAGCCGCTAATGGAGTCATCATCATCACCACAAAAAAAGGAAAGCGCAATCAAAAGCCAGTTCTGGAAACCAATTATTATGCAGGATTAAGCAGCCCGGTAAAAGAAAAATTGCTGAACCGTGATCAGTACATGATGATTATGAAAGAAGCGGCAAAAAACCTCAATGACTTACTGGGAAGTACACCGGATGCTACAGCCACGAGTATCCTGAACAATCCCGGTTTTCTGGGGACAGGAGATACCGACTGGATGAAGCTGGTGTTGCGAAATGGGGTTACGCAAAATGTTGATCTTTCAGTACGGGGAGGTGGCACTGGTTCTACCTATTTTACCTCTTTGTCTTACAATAAAAATGAGGGGGTAGTGCTGGGAACCGATTACAAAAGAATTGCAGGAAAGATCAGTCTGGACAACGAAATCACTAATAAATTTAGGGTAAGTACCAATCTGGATTATGGTTTCAGTACCAATAACATCACCAATGGTCTGTATACCCAGGCTTTATTTGCACCACCAACCATTGATGCCTACAATCCCGATGGAAGTGTGAAAATCATTACCGCTGCTATGATTGGTTCATATGGTTTTGAAGGCTTTCAAAATCCGTTGGCTTTATTAGGCGGGATCAACAGAGCAAATAACGTTTCCTTAATTGGATCTATTGCTGCAGAATACGACATTTTAAAAACACTCAAATTCAGAAGCTCTGCTGCGGTAAATTTCAACAACTACCGTCAAACCAATTACATTCCCGGTACCTCATTAGTGGCTACGGCAAGCGGTACTACAAGTTCTAGAAATGGGGTGGCCACACAAGCACAATCTCAAAATGTAGAGGCCTTCTATGAAAATACATTGTCCTGGAACAAAGAGTTTAACAAAGACAACAGGATCAATGTACTTGCCGGTACCTCATGGCAACTGAACAGGAACTCCTCTTTTTCGGCCAGCGGTCAAGGCTTCCCGGACGATAATTACCTGAACAACCTTTCCTCTGCAGCAACTACCTTGCCGGCTACAGGCTTATCGGGACAGAATTCGCTGCTCAGTTTTTACCTGAGGGCAAACTATGCCTGGTATGATAAATACCTCTTTACGTTTACAGGCCGTTCTGACGCCTCTTCTAAATTTCCTCAGAACAACCGGGTGGGATACTTTCCTTCCGGAGGCTTAGCCTGGCGTGTTTCACAGGAAAACTTCCTGAAAGAAGTAAAATGGATTGATGAATTGAAATTAAGGGCCAGTGCAGGTTATACAGGCACGCAGAACATAGCCGACAATCTTTTTTATACACTGTATTCGCCCGTATCCTACGCTGGCTTAAATGGGTTAAGGCCTGCTCAGCTTGGTAACGACCAAATTAAATGGGAGTCTACGCTACAAAAAGACCTTGGTGTGGATTTTCAACTCTTCCAGGGCAGGTTGAACGGCGGATTTGGCTACTACGAGAAATCTACATCTGGCATTTTATTTCCTGCAACAGTTGCTGAAAGCTCAGGTTTCACAGGGGTTACAGCAAACATTGCTGACATCAGAAACCGGGGATTGGAATTGCAGATTGGAGGTGATTTTGTACGGAATAAAAACTTTACCTGGAGTGGAAATTTAAACATCTCCAAAAACAAGTCAAAGGTACTTGCGCTATCAAATGATTTTGCCGATCCTGCCAATCCAAAAGTGTATAAGTACGGCAATACGGTTTTAAAAGTAGGTGAGCCATTGGGTTTACTGTATGGTTATGTAAATGATGGCATTCTGCAAACACCTGAAGAAGTAGCAGCTTATAAAACCAGTTTTCCAATGTCTGCGTTTTATTTTCCTTATCTGGGTGTAGGAAGCAGCAAATATATAATAGACCCAGCCCTCGGTTTCATCAAAAGCGATGTTATTGGTAATGCAGAACCTAAATTTTATGGCGGTTATACCAATACCTTCAGTTATAAGAACTTTAGCCTGGTAAGTCTGGCTACCTTTTCTTATGGTGGTGATATCTTTTATCTGGCAGATATCCAGAATCTGGATGCAAGTCAGCGCACGAATAAAGGAGTACGGATCCTGGATCGGTGGACACCAGAAAATACCACAGCCACCCGGCCCAAACTGGTGCTTACTGATGGATTTGGTTACGGTGCGGCCTCAAAAGACAATATTTATGATGCCTCATTTTTAAGGTTAAAATCAGTTACCCTAAATTATCAGCTGCCAAAATCACTATTGTCTAAACTAAAAATGAGCCGGGCATCCTTTTATGTTTCCGCAACTAATGTGTTCACCATCACCAATTACCCCGGAGCAGATCCTGAGACCAGCAATAACCCTTATAGTCTGATTGGTGGCTACAGTGATTCGGGTGGCTACGCCTCAGTTAAACAGTACAGTTTTGGATTTCGTTTAGGAATTAATTAAGAACATTATGACAACATTATATAAATACCTGGTCGCCGGATTATTGCTGATAGGCTTTGGCGCATGTAAAAAAGAATTGAGTGCTTTACCCCAAAATGCGAAAGTGGATGCCAATACCATTCTGGACCAGGGTACTGCGCAGATTGCCTTAAATGGTGCCTATTACACATTTGCCAATGCTACTGCTGTAAAAACAGGCTGGCAAATGCATGAGGTTTTCCCGGCCAGATTTGCCGGGCACTTAACTTTTGGTGTTTCTACCGGTTACAATGAAGATTTGAATTTGAATGCAAGGACAACCAGCTATTACTGGGCGGAATCTTATATCTTACTAAATTCGGCCAATGGCGTCATTAAGGGGGTAACTGCACTGGCTGACCATAAATTTTCGGCGAATAGAAAACAAGAGATTTTGGCTGAAGCCAGGTTTTTGAGGGCTTACGCACATTTTAAATTGCTGGTTTTTTATGGCGAATGGTATAAGGTGGAAAGCCCATACGGGGTTTTGCTGCGCGATGAATTGTCTACACTGAGCAACATTGCAAAAGCCCGGAGCAGTGTAAAAGAGAGCTATAATTTTATCCTGGCCGATTTGGATGCGGTGATAGCCAATGGGCCGGCCGTCAATCCCAGGCATTATGCTACAAAATGGGCGGGCATGGCTTTGAAAATGCGCGTATTGATGAGTAGGGGCGCTGCAGGGGATTATGCAGAAGTGGTAAATTTGGCCAACACTCTTATCCAAACTGGTCCCTATGTATTGGAAACGAATGCTAGAGATGTGTTTCGTACTGCTGGTTTGACCAGTAAAGAAGTTATCCTTGGGATTATCCCACAGGTAGGGCAGGAGAAGGCTACTTTTAGCAAAAGTTTGCAATATTGGCCCGGTGCATCCAGTTTGTATGCAGCAACTGCGGCATTAAACAATTTGTACGCAAATGACCCTCGCCAAACCTGGGTTATTGGCCCGGCAAACCCAAGTACCCGGGTGCCCAATACATTTTTCTTTACCAAATATATTGCGCAGTCTACTACGCCTACACTAATTTCAGAAGCCAGTTATGCACTGAGGCTTACAGAAGTATACCTTTTAAAAGCCGAAGCCATTGTACGATCGGGTGGTAGTCTGGCCGATGCAAAAGCGCTGATTCATACCGTTCAGGAAAAAGCCGGCATTACATCATCCACAAACAACATCAATTACCTGGCTGTTGAGGCGGCCAGTACCCCTGAAACGTTGCTTGCAGAGATCTATAAAGAAACAGTTAAAAGCCTGGTTGCCGAAGATGGACAGGAATGGCTAGCCTTGTTGCGTCAGCCTTTTGCAACTGTAAGGCAGTTGAGGCATACCATTACTACACAAGAGCAATATATCCTTCCAGTACCAAGATCTGAATTTATGTACAACCCGAGTTTCGGAGAACAGAATCCAGGGTATTCTAAAAATTAAGCAGCAAAATTAAGGGTGATGACATCCATCATCACCCTTAATAATTATTACTTTCCTAAATTGTTATTGCTGAGCCATAAGCCCAGTTCTTTGAGCACCTCTGGTGCTATATCTTCTTTAATTGTTGCATATTCCTGCTGCTGGCAGGTGATACAATGCTGCAGCAAATGATTTAAACCTGGAATTTCTTTAATTGTTACCTTTTTATTTCCACCTTTAGCCGGAAGGTTTTTCCAGTTGCTCAAATTGGGGGCTGAACGTACCATTAAATCCTTGTCGCCATTTATGGCAAGGATCGGTACCTTTACTTTTGGCAGGAAGTCAGTAGGGTCAAACTTTAAAAAATAACGGTACCATGGTTTAACGGCATAATTTACGTAACTGTAAACCGGAAAGCGAAAATGGTCGAACTCAATATTTAAGGTTTTAAAATATACATCGTCTTTCTTTTTCCATTCTGCGTAGGTTTCGTTAAGTTTCTGCTCCATATTTGCCGAATCCACATATTTACGGGCAGTTTGGAACATCAGGTTGTTGATATCGTTAGAACGCTTTTTGTCATAATCTTTCAGTTCTGATGCATTAACTATATCTTCATTTTGAGATTTTAATGAGCTCATACCGTTAATAGCCAAACCAGATAAACTGATGATAAAGGCTACATTTTTAGATTTTGATGCTGCAATTGCACTAGCTGCACCACCTTCGCTATGTCCAAGAAGACCAATCTTTTTTAAACGCAGGTCTTTACGAGATTGCAGGTAAGTAATAGCAGCCAATGCATCATCCGCAAAATCAGCTGTTGTCGCCATCATATAATCGCCTGTAGTTTTTCCGACACCACGATCATCCATGCGCAAAACGGTAAGTCCTTTGGAATTTAAAAATTCAGCCAATACTTTAAACCAGGGGTGTCCGGCCATTTTGCCATCCCTGTCCTGCATTCCACCGCCAGATATCAAGACTACCGCATTATTAGTACTTAAACCCGATGCTGGCACAGAAACCGTTGCGCCAAAAGTAATGCTGCCATTTGTATTTTTAAAAGTTACACTATCGCTTTTAAAGGTTGTTTTTTGAGAAAAGGCTGGTGTACATAGACACCAGCTCAATACTATGATGAAAAATAATTTCATGCTTAATCCGCTTTACGTGCCAGTTCTACCATCATGCTAATTTCGTCAACTAGTTCTGATGGACTTCCCATATAGCCAACTTCCGAAAAACGCAATAGGCCATTTTTGTCGATCACCATTTTATGAGGGATCGGCCCTACACCATAACTTGCCGACATCTTAGCGTCTGCATCAAACAATACGTTAAAGTCAAAATTGCGGTCTTTAAGATATTTATTCACATAAGCTTCATAATCCTTCATTTTCTCCTGGGTATCTACAAAATAAAAAACTACGTCTTTATCATTTTTGTATTTCTCAACGGCCATATTCATTCCCGGAAATGCCGCTTTACAAGGTGCGCACCAGGAAGCCCAAAAATCGAATACCACAACTTTTCCTTTCAGATCGCTTAGTTTAACCATTTTGCCGGCTCTGTTGCTCTTTATGTTGAAATCAGGAACAGATTTTTTAATCATTGATTTTTTTACCTTGCTCTCCAGTTCGGCATTCAATGTTACGTCTTTTAAAGTCGCTAAATATGCATTATAACCTGCTTCACTTTTGTTCTCGGCGATATAGTTCTTTTTCAGCATCTCCAGCATCAGCGGGGTCATCTGGTTTTTCTTCATGGCACTTTCCAGCACAAATTTCAGCTTGTCTTTTTGGCCGTTTCTTTCCAATAAAATTGCCGAAACTTCATTTAAAGGAGAATTACCATATTCATACTTTTGTTGCGCAGCACCCGCAAAACCCAAAGCCTGCTCATCTTTATTTAAGTGCATCAGGATATCCGCATATACGCCAGCATTATCCAGATAAGTTTGCATAAATCCTTCTGGTTTAACTTCATTAAACTGGAGCAGTCTTCCCATCATTGGTCTTGCGTAGACATATGCTTCTTGTGCTGTAAAGCTTTTTAGGGAAACATAGGGTACCTTCATACACTTGTAAAAGATGTTTGGTAAGGTAGCGAATGGTGCTTTTGCTACGTATTTTTTGAATGTTACAGAATCACGATCTACAGAAGCAATTATGATAATAGAACCATAAATTTTAGAATAGTCTATCCAATTTGCCTTATCAAACTCCCTATCGGCCTTATCCATCGGGTAACGTTCCAGAAAGCTGATGTTTAGTAGCATCAGTTTTTTGTAATCTCTTTCAGCACCCATTGCTTTGAAAGCAGCAAGTTTTTCTGGGTTGCGCGCTTTAATCGCAGCTGAATCAATAGAGGCAATTACTTTGGCCATGGAATCTGCAGCAGCAGGATTTTCCAGGATTTCAGCATATACTCTTTTGATGTTGTTTAAATCCTTTACTGTAAAATCAGTAAGGTCTTTCATATAGGCAATGTCTTTCAGCGCCGCTTTTTTAGCTTTTTCAGGATCTACCTTTTTCAGTACTTTTAAATGAGGATAAAAGATATCCCTTTTGCTTGAAGGAGATTGTTTTAACTGTTGCTCCATCCAATACACGACCACATCATCTCCAATTAACAATTTATCTTTGGTGAAATCAGGGAAAAGCTCAGGTACAGATGCATTTCTTAAAAATGCCCAACCGGCGTATGAGCCTGGAACATTTTTACCATCTTTTCCGAAGAGCATCCAGCCGTAGGCAGCAGATTGACCGATATCAGTTAGTTTTCCACTTTTAAATTTAAAAGCAATCAATGCAGCATTAGAGGCTGGAGTAAAATTGGTAGTCCATACGGTATCTTTTTTCTCCAGTGTGATGTCGTTCTTTTTCCATTGGTAATCGCAAAACTGGTACACCGTAGCAGTAATGTTCTTCTTCCCTTCCAGAACAGTACCTTTTGGGTTGTAGGTAACGCCTACCTGTTCACCTGCAACAGGCTTTTCAGTACTTAATTTAAAGTTTTTGTCCTGTGCAAACAGGGATAGGGTTGTAATTGCAAGCATCATAAAGATGCTTGCAAAGGTTAGTTTTTTCATCGGTATAAATTAGTTTTGAATTGTGATGAAGCCATCAGATTTATTCATCTTATTGTGTGGTTTGAAAAATCATGATGGTTTCATTTGTGTGTGTTTATTTATTAGTTACCACCGCCTTTGGAAGCCATGTCAACAACTTTTCCAAAGCCTTCAAATTTATTTAGGAGTAATACTGGTGAATCACCACCACTTCGGTTAATGCTTAATTCATAAACTCGTCCAGTACTTCCATCCCAGGTTGCCACATAAAGAATAGTGCCATCAGTAGCTGATAAGGAGCTGTTTGGCTTTGGTTTGAATATTTTCATGCTTGTAATCGTTTCGGCGGTAGGAAAAGTATACCCTTTAAATGTCGCTATTGAGGAATCGAAATTATACACATAAACGTCGTGTGGAGTGGCATAATAAACTACATTTCCATATTCGCTAGATCTAAATATCGTGGCATTGGAGATATTTGGAAGTGTTGTCATATCATATCTTGCAACAGCCATCAGGCCATCATCTGTTTTGTTAAAATTCGTCACGTATAGCCATCTTCCACTACCTGTAACGTCTTTAAAGAAACTCAATGTATAGCTTTGAAAACCTCTGTCCATGTCAATCAACGTTTTACCAATGTTAGTGAGGTCAAATGGTTGTGTAGTTGCCGCTGGAGACCTAAACTCTGCCATAACATTCGTAGATAACGGATGAATAAACTTCAGCCTTTGATCATCGTAAACAGCAGCTACTATGCTACTGGAAGATGCTTCTGCAATGAATGGCGCAAGTGAGTAATTGCCTGTCACCTCACCTGGAAATATGTTCCCAAGGGGATCTGTTGAATTGATAAAGTGTATTTTTTTATTGTTGATGATAATATCATTGGAACTTAATGAGCTTAAAACAAAAGCCTGAGGAGCAATTACAGTTCCTGGTCGAAGAAACATCCCGGCATCTTCCCGCATATATGAAAAGTCGACACCATTTACCCGGGTTAGGTGCGTGGACGTACCAATAGTTACCCAATTTTCTGTCGTGAATGCTCTTCTAGAGGCGGCGATAAATCTTGGTTCACCAAAAATTGATTGACCCTGTACCTGCGAGTAGATATTCTTATACCATCTGTCTGTTGTTGCCGTTGGCACTGCATTTTTAGTCAGTAAGAAATCGACATCACTAACATTATTTTTAGTATGTAGTACAAGTAAGCCGTAGCCAGTACTAATATTTGGAGTAATAGCAAGGTCAAATATAATATTAGATGTTAATGAGTTTTTAGGGTCTGTAACAATAAGTTCCAGTTTATAGGGCCCAATTGGATAATCTAATTTTACATTTAGATTTCTTGTGCTTGAAATTTTAATTGGTACTGGTATTTCAGTTGTTGTTCCAACTATTACTTTGTAGATAAGCCATTTGTACGTTAGTCTGGAAGTGTCTGCCGCGGCATACCGTATACCTGTTGGTGTAATCTTTATTGTCGCATACCTTTCAACACTGTAAGACAGTGGTACTTTTGTAGTGTCAATTTGAGGGACCTCTGTATTTATATAGTCATAGTTCCCCAGATCCTTTTTACAAGAATAAGTCATGAATATTAGCATCGCAATCGCTATAATGCCAATTTTCTTATATATTTTAGTTCTCATCTGTTTACGTTTTAATTAGGGAATGAAACCAATAGGCCATTTTCGTCAGTTAATGGCGTAGTATGTGTATTGTTATAAATCACTAATGCTTCTTTCATACGGTTCTTAAGATCCGTCATCATTGCAAAAGAATATTCTCCTGGCGCTAGTGGTACTCTGGCACTCGCCTGTAGAACAAAGTCAGTAACACCAAGGATGTCGATGATAAACCGATATTTTGCAGTGCTATATGCTCCAAAAAAATTAACTAAACCTAATCCACCATCCCAATTTCCTGGCTTTACTAAGTTGTCGCTCCATAACACGGTGAAAAAATTATCTTCTATTACACCTGGTTTAAAGTCTGCAGTCTCAGCTATACTAAGGTTAAGTTGAACGGTTTTAGTTTTGATATCGGCAGTCCGGTAAACTAAAACATATAGAAAGCCCTCTACTTGCCCGGCCTTTACAATTCCGTTAATAAAATCAAAATTAGAACCTTCTATAGCGGTACTCCCTTCCTGAATAATTTTACCCCGGACTACGCGATCGTAGTCTTTTGGAAATCCCATTGTTTTCACTTTAATTTTTACTGTATCTTTTACAATAGCAGGTGGAACGAGCAAAAATGAATAAGACTTGTTGGTTATCCTGGTTTTATTGAGGTCTGTTGCCCGTTCAAAAAAGTAAACCTGAGGGCTATCAACATAAGCCTCTATGCTCTTATTACAGCTGCAAAAACCTATTGTTATAAGTGCAATTAGCACAAAATATATATTTAATTTTTTCATGATCTTACAATTAATTACCATATTTCAATTCATCGTCCGGCAGAGGAAATACATATATAGCATTGCTTCCAACAACTGCGGAGTAATCTATAGTAGAGGCATTTAGCCGTTTGTAGTAATAAAATAATTGACCTTCAGCTATGAATTCACGACGATATTCTCTAAATATTTGGTTTTGGAGCTCTGAATCTGTGACTGTAGGAGCAATATCTGCGTTTTGATTTCTAGCTCTTCTTACCGCGTTTAAATACCCAACTGCTCTGGTTTTGTTTGTCGCTATCAAGCACTCGGCTGCTATATAATACATCTCTGAAACTCTTATAAGCGGCATTTTATATAAAAAGTTGGCAGTTGTTCCTGCTGCCGGAGTGTATTTTGTGCTATATCTATAGACGTTGCCAGGTGCATCAGACAAATATAGATAACGATAATCTGAGCTTACCCCATCAAAATCGGAAAGGTATTGTGAAGCAAGTTTTGCCAGCCTGTTAGCATCTGTACCAAAATAAAGTGCAGTATAGGTATGCAGATTATTTATGTTCAATGAAAAGATCAGTTCAGAATTATATACTTTGTCCTGACCAGAGGTAATAGATGTTGATGTCGCAAAAGGAAATGCTGCAGAATTAATCACCTCTTCTGCACAAATTAATGCGTTTGTTTTATCGCCCGCATATAAATATACCCTTGCCTGTAATGCTTTAACAGCATAGTAGTTAAATTTGTAATTTCTATTCCTCAGATAGTTGTTTGTGGTAGTATTACCTGGTACAATTGGATCTGAATTTTTAAGCAATGCAGCTGCGGTATTTAGGTCGGCAATTACTTTTCCAACGATATCCCTTACGCTTGTCCTTGGTGTATTTTGGGTGTCAAATGTTGCAATATACGGTATAGCCAATGCATCCATCCCTCCTGAGGAGGCAGGTGCAGGTGCATACAGCCTCAACAAATCAAAATGCATAAAGGCCCTTAATCCTAATGCTTCGCCTTTGATTACGTTGTAGTTAGGTCCGGTAAATGTCGGCAAGTCTGTTCGATTCAGATTCTCAATTAGGTTGTTGGCATTTGCGATGCCATTATACATGTCTTTCCAAACGGCTGTTGTTCTTTTCTTAAGACTATCCAGCTGATAATTGTAAGTGTCGAACTGAGAATACACACCTGTAATTTGACTGTATTGACGGCCAAATACATCCACTAAACCAAAGGTTAGCTCTTTGCCGTAAAGATTTTGGGACGTAAGCTTTACGTAAATACCCGTTAGGGCATTTTGATATCCTGCTTCATCTTTAAATGCAACCTCAGACTCTATCTGAGTTTTTGGTTTAACGTCAAGAAATTTTTTGCATGCAGCCAAATTCAAGGCCAGCAGAGCAATTGTTATATAATAGATTCTCTTCATGGTTTAAAAGATTAAAATGAAGCCTGTAAAGACAATGAAATAGTACGTGCAAAAGGATAGTCTAATCCTCGTTCAGTTTTCACGGTAGAAAAGCGTGCGAGGTCATTTAAGTTTATGTTCGCAGACGCCCTGCTTTGTTTATTTTTGCTGATTTTAAGTTTGTTAAAATCATAACCAAAGCTGATGGATGACAATGCTAATTCATCAAGATTTTGCACAAAACGAGAACTCAGCTGCGTGGTGCTCAAGTCAGCAATGTCTTTATATAGAGATGCCTGCCCTGGTGTTTTCCACCGTTCTTCTAGAGCTCGTATGTCAACATTATAAGCGAAATCAACATTTTCTACTCTTTCTACAAGTGTGCTATTGTACATCTGTCCGCCAAGCCTTAGTGTGAACGCGAAACCAGCAGTGAAGTTTCCAAAACGCATGTTGGTTCCAAATGTTCCTGTAATGTCTGGATTGGTATCTCCGCTGTTAACAAGGTCATCAGTTGAGTAGACGTAGGTCTGTGTACCATCGGCTTTTTCAAAGATTTCACGACCATTTGAAGGATCAATACCTAATGATTTTACTGCCCAGATGGTACTCATAGATTGATTAGGAACATATCTTGCGTATGGTCTTTGTAAACGTAACCTTCTTGCTTCAGGTGTTTCCCCTTCTCTAAATGCAGAGTTGTCATTTGCGGCGTTTAGTGCCAGAATAGAATTGGAAACTCTACGAATCTTATTTGTTGAATGTGCCACGTTGACAAATACACTTAGAGACTTTCTGTTCTCTCTGATCACATTCATATTAGCTCCGATTTGATAACCTTTGTTCCTTACCTCGCCAATATTCTCTTTGTAACTTACAAACCCAAGTGAAGGTGCGGTCACCTGATCAGTCAATAAGCCTTTAGTATCCTTTATAAAAAAGTCTGCACGCAAACTTAAATTACTAAACAGGAGCATATCTGTTCCAATGTTTTTATCCAATACCTTTTGCCATTGTAAATCTGGATTGGGAAGGCCCATCAATTGCATTGCGATATCACCATTATAATTTTGGCTGGTAACATATTGGTAGGTTGCTACAGACAAGTATCCATTGGAAATTGGTGTGCCTGTATTTCCAACGCTCGCTCTTAATCTCAACTGGTTGATGAATTTTATTGGTTTAATCCACGATTCATTATGTAAGTTCCAGCCAAGACCTGCAGAAGAAAATGAGCCCCATTGGTTATTTGCACCAAATTGCGAACTGGCGTTACTGCGGTACGAAAGGTCTGCAAGGAAGCGGTTGTCATAAGAATAGTTTAGTGCCGATGTTAAGGCAATATTATGTATCGTGTTTTCAGCCCCTGAAGCTTTGGTTCCTGGTTTATATTGATTGCCAAAAGCAATATCATCAATATTGTCATTTGGGAAACCGACCATAATAAATCCTGTACTTTCATTACTATTGGTATTGATTGAGGCGATAGCATTTGCAAAAATCTGGTTTTTGCCAAATTGAAGATTATAGGCTGCACTTAAGTCAGAACTCAGAATGTTTTGCTTTCCATTTGTTTGCCTATACTCTCCCCTGTTTTGATATTCGGGTGAAGATGGTTGTATACCTAAATAATTTGTGTGATTTGCTGGAAGAAAATACTCTGATTCGCTTGTTTGTGAAGTAATCCCCACACGTCCCATTACACGCAGATTCTTCTGTATAGACCATTCCGTATAAAAATTTTCGGTTACATTTCTATAACTGCTATTGTCTTTTGTATTCAGAGAAGCATTATACAGTGGATTATTAGTTGTTACAGAAAATCCCTGGTAATTTTGAATTAAGGCACCAGCGTCATCTGTGATGCGCCAATAAGGATTCATTCTTGCGTAATCACTAAATGATCCATATTTAGAGTTTATTGCTTTGTTATTGTCTACTGTTAATATATTGGTAAACGCAAAGTTTTTTAGTCTGTAAATCAGATTGATACTTCCGCTAAGCGTTTTTCTTGAAGAACCAATCATTACACCAGAAACATTGTTATAATTCAAGTTTGCAGAATAACGCATGGAATTATCACCACCATCCAAATTGATAGAATGCTGCTGACCATATCCATTTTGTAAGGGCTGAGAAAGCCAATAGGTATCTACGCCATCTAATGCTGCTTTTTGATTTCTTGCAAACTGTCTTAAAAGATCTGCTTGTTGCGCCGGGTAAGCAGAAGTGTATTTTCCCGCAAGAGTTTCTGCCTGTATTTTTTCTTCAGAGTTGGTTAAATTGTAACTGCTTAGATCAGGTGCAGTGATGTTTAAACTTCCCCGGTAAGAAACTCTTAATGCACCGGCTTCTGGCGTTATGGTTTCGATTACTACAACACCATTTCCAGCATCTGCGCCATAAATCGCTTTTGCAGAGGCATCTTTTAGCAATGTTACACTTTTGATCATGTTGATATTCAAGTCAAAAACACGTTGTAGAGTTGCTCTAAAACCATCCAGTATAAATATTGGTTGATTGGGCTGATTGGCGTATTCGGCATTTAAATCAGGAATACCAGTTTGTCCACGTAATTGCACGTCTGGCAAGCGGTTTGGGTTTGATCCAAAACTGTTACTTTCTATGATTTGAAACGAAGGATCCAGAATAGCCAGTCCTTTAATGAGATTTTGATTGGTTACAACTTTAAGTTGCTCACCTGAGAAAGTTGAAGTAGCTCCGGTAAATGTCCCAGCTTTACGTTCAAATAAACCGTTGTTGATGACTACTTCATCCAGGTTTTTCTGATCAGGCTGTAGTTGGATGGTCTTGTAATTACCCGATTTAACCGTTACTCTTTTCACTACATATCCAATGTACCGCACTTCGATCACTGCGTTGGAATCTATAACAGCCAATGAAAAGGCGCCATTCGGTGTTGACATCGCACTATTTTTTGTGCCTACTTCCCAAACAGATGCACCTGGAAGCGGCAGGTTTTTTTCATCCACTACTTTTCCAGAGATGATGATTGCCATTTTTCCTGTTACTGGGTTTGGTATAGGAGAGATGATAATGGTATTGTTCGTAATCTTGTATTGCAACATTTGGCCTTGCAGACTTTTCCTCAATACAGTTTCTAAAGGTGCTTTGGTTACGTTTACAGAAACCAGGCGTGTTGCTTCCAGCGTTTTTCCGTCGTACAAAACATTATATCCTGTCTGCAAACGGATTTCGCGGAACAATTGTTCAAGAGAAATGTTTTTTTTGGAGATGGTCAGCTCCTGGGTAAATCCTGCAAAACTATTTTGTAGAAAAACCGTTATTAAAAGTATAAACGATAGTTTCATTACTCTAATAAATTTGTAGAGCGTGCCGGCATAGTCCGGTCGCCACTTAGTATAAAAATGCATACATTTGAAATGTTTAGGGTTCCATTGATTGATTGATTGAATTGACTCTTGAAAATTTAAAAGGAAAACCTGAAATCTGCCGGGGGCTTTGCGAGAGCTCCCGGTTTTTTTGTGGGTTGTCCTGGTTTAGTAGAAGTTACGACATCACCAGTACCCTCCTTCCTTCAATTTTGAATTTCACACCTCCGGTTTGTTCTATTAAATTTAGCAGTTCAGCAACGTCTTTAAACCTGCTGATGGTACCACCAATTGTTTTTTCAGGAATGCCCTGAGGATAAGAAATTTCAATGTTATACCATCTTGCAATCCTGCGCATTGCGGTTTGTATGTCTTCATTCTCAAATACAAAAAGGTCATCTTTCCAGGCGGCTACATTTTCTGCATTTACATCATATACGCCAATTTTGGTTTCGCGGTTTGCATTGATCCTTGCCTGCTCTCCAGGCTTGATGATTTCATTTCTGCTGCCGGATTTTACATTTACACTGCCACTCAGTAAGGTAGCTGTAATTAAAGGCTCATCTTCATAAGCATTTACGTTAAAATGCGTTCCAAGTACCTCTATTGCCGTACCGTTTTTAGTTTCTACCCTGAAAGGTTTAGTCGTATTACGTGTAACCTCAAAATAAACTTCTCCTGTAATTTTAACCTGCCTAAGATTTCCAGCAAAGGCGGCAGGGAACTTTATAGAGGAACTTGCATTTAGCCAAACATGCGACTGATCAGGTAAAATAACCTGGTACTGGCCTCCCCGCGGAGTACTTATCATGTTGTCGCCTGTTTCAATGGCTCCATTATTATTGCCAACCTGATATATGAGTTGTCCATCTGCAGTTTTTTTAATGTTGATGTTTCCTTGTTGTGCAAGGCTGCCACTGAGTGAATCATTTAACTCAATTTTAGAGCCGTCTGCCAGGGTTAATATGGCTTTATTGCTGCCTGGCGAAATTACATGTGCTATGTTTTTGGCCGTGTTTTGCCCGGATATAGATTTGTTGGTGTAAAAGAAAAGTCCGGATGCAACTGCCATAAATACTACAGCAGCGGCAGCATACCTTAAAATTGGTAACCTGCGTACAATTGTTGTTTTTTGCTGTGCGGTGATTTCATCATTAAGCCGCATGTAGATCTTGTCACGCATGCTGTCTTTAAGCAATTCGCTTTCCTGAGCGCTTAATTGAAAAAGGTTATCGCCCTCCAACTGTTTGATATACTCTTCCACTAAAACCTTTTCTGAAAGGCTGGCCTCGCCTTTAAGGTATCGGTCTACGAGTTGTAAAAATACTTGTTTCTTCATTGAAGTATGGTTTTATTGCAGGCTTATAGCTTGCGTCTGTTGTCTGTTTTGTTTTTAGGAGTCGTATTTGGCACGGTTTTCCTGCTTTTATATTAGTAAGTATAAAAAAGGAGCGGATACCCTACGGTAAAATGAAATTATTTTTATTTTTTCAGTTTATTCTTGGATAAAGCGAGAGTAATCTGTTTTTCTTGCTATTTTTTAGATAGCAATACCTGTAATGCGATAGCAAATAGAGGTAGATATTGTGTTAAGCCTTCTCTTATTAGTTTTAAAGCCTTAGACATTCTTTTTTCAACCGTTTTTTCTGAGATTTGAAGCACTGCGGCTATTTGTTTATAGGTCATGCCCTGTTCCCTGTTCATTAAAAAGCAGGTTTTGCAATCTTCCGGCAAATTTTCAATCACATCCGTAATTAAATGGGAGAGTTCTTTAAATATCAACGGATTTTCTGTGATCAGTTCTCCGGTTTTTACGGCCAGGGCCGAATAGAAGTTTTGGTCGGCTTTATTGTTGCGTATGGTTTCCAGTACGCGATAGCGTACAGCCTGGATTAAATATGCTTTTACAGATAAAATATTGAGCTCTTTTCTGCGGTGCCATAAACTCACAAATACATCCTGAACACAATCTTGTGCCTCGTCGCTGTTTCTGATCAAATTTGCGGCATTTTGATACAGCAATTGCCAATATCTATTATAAATTTCATCATGCGCAGCCCTGTCATCCAGCTTTAATAATTCGGTCAATTCAGGATCTGTAAGCGTTTTATAGGCGAACATGAAGGTTTATGGTTCAGGTTAGATTATAAACGTACAAAAAATTATTACAAAACATAAAAAAAAGATGCTGGTATCCGCCAGCATCTTCCTTTGATATTATTTTCCTAAATTGTTATGCTTAAGCCAAGCATCTAGTGTGCTGAGTACCTCTGGTGCAATGTCCTCTTTAATGGTAGCATACTCCTGTGGCAAACAAGTTACACAATGTTGCAACAAATGGTTTAGGCCAGGTATTTCAACAACAGTCACCTTTTTGTTGCCACCCTTTAGGGGCAGCGCTTTCCAGTTGGCCAGGTTAGGCCCGGGTTTAACCCATGAATCACTACTTCCATTAATGGCCAGGATGGGTATCTTTACTTTCGGCAAGTAATTTTCCGGATCATATTTTATGAAGTAACGGTACCAAGGGGTAACTGCATTTAGCGCATACAAATAAATAGGAAAGCCAAAACGGTCAGATTTTAGGTTTAATGCTTTTACTGCAATGCTATCCCGTTTTTTCCATGCGGCATGTGCTTCTTTGAGTTTAGCATCCATATTTGCGGAGTCAGCATATTTAAATGCTGTACGAAACATGATTTCATTGATTTCATTGAAGCGTTTTTTATTGTATTCTGGCATATCCAGTGCGGCCACACCTTCCAGGTTTTGGATGATCTGTGCGTCAACACCACTGGTAGCTAAACCTGCCAAACTAATTAAAAAAGCCACATCTTTGGATTGTGCCGCTGCAATAGAGATTCCGGCCCCACCTTCGCTATGTCCCAACAGGCCGATTTTTTTTAAACCAAGATCGTTACGAGATTTAAGGTAGGCCACAGCCTCAAGCGCATCAGCAGCAAAATCTGCCGTGGTAGAATTTTCATACGCTCCCGTAGTTTGTCCTACACCACGGTCATCCAACCGGAGTACCGAAATACCCTTGTGACCAAAGTAATCGGCCAGGTTCGCAAACCATAAATGTCCGGACATTTTACCGTCGCGATCTTGTTTACCCGTTCCGGAAACGATGACGATAGCAATGTGCGTATTGTTTTTGACAGGGGTAGTCAAGGTGCCACCAAAATTGATGGTGCCTGCTGCGTTTTTAAACTGCACACTGTCGCTGCGATACGGTTTAGTTTGTGCTAAAGCTGCTGTAGCAATACACCAGCAAAATAAGATAGTTGATATTAATTTCATATGTTATTGGTTTGATTTTATATAGTCTACCATGGTCGAAATTTCATCGGCCAGGGCAGTAGGGCTGCCGTGGTAGCCAACGCTAATAAACCTAAGCTTCCCTTTAGGATCAATGACTAGCTTTTGGGGAATGCCAGAAATGGTAAAAGCCTTACACATACTGTTGAATACTTCGCCAGTGGCTTTTTCACCTGGTACCGGATTATCAAACAATACCTGGAAAGGGAAGTTGTTTTTTTTAAGATAGGCCAGTACCTCCTCTTTGTATGTGTTTCCTCTTTCTTCTGTATCTACAAAATAGAAAATTACGCTTGAATCATTTTTATACTTATCCATTGCCAGTTTCATGCCCGGAAAAGAGGCTTTGCAAGGCACACACCAGGTTGCCCAAAAATCCAACACCACAATCTTCCCTAGCAAATCTTTAGATTTTACCAATTTCCCGTTGCCGTCTTGCATGCTAAATTCGGGAACATCTTTATTCAGTAGTTTTCCAATCACCTCCTTAGCTTGTTTATGCTGGTTCTCGCTGTTTTTTAACGATTCCAGGTAAGCTGGAAAGCCAATCTCGGTTTTCTTTTCTTTTACATAGGCTTGTTTCAACATGTCCAGCATTTCTGGCGTGCTTTGATTTTCATAAATGCTTTTAATAAGTAAATTTTTCAAATCTGCAGTTTTTCCTTTTTCATTCAGTACCATTGCCTGCACGCCATTTACACTTGCTTTTTTATACTGAAGGTACTGCTGAGCCAATACTGCATATTGTAAGGCTTCGTCTTTTTTACCTACGTTATAAAGTATGCCGATATGTGTTGGTAAGAAGTTTTTAGCGATCGAAAGATTGAACTGCTCTTTCCATTCATTTAAAGGAATATCCAGGACATCTTTAGGCGGGTGATTACGGAAGCTTTCCAATCGTTTCATCAATAAATCCGCGTATGGATACAATTCCTGATCTTTCATGTCCTTCCGGTCATGTGGAATTTGAATGGTTTTATAGTAGATAGAAGCCATTGAGCCGTAGGGGAGTTCATGGATGTATTTTTTTATGATATCATAGTTTTTTTCCATTACATTTAAAACTACAGTAACAGAATAGACATGTGCATAACTAATTCTGTTTTTGATGTCAAATGCTACATTGGTAGATGATTCAGGATGCGTACTGATAAATGCTTCACCTAATATCCGCATTTTAGACATGTCCTGCTGTGACATCATCTTTTTATAATCTGCCAGCCTTGTGGTATCCTGCGCCAGACCTGCTGTTGCAGTAAACACCAGTAGGAAAGCTGAAAGAAAAATGTTTTTTAATTTATTCATGTTATGGGTTTTGTGCTATTTCTGGGTTTAGGGAAATCAGGTATTCTGCGATTGGAAATACATAACCGTTGCTACTGGCATTAAGGGTATAGTTAACCCCACCGAAACTACGCGTGTACGTCTGCGCAAAACGGGCGTCATCTTTTAACCTCCGCATATCCCACCATCTTGTCATTCGGCAAAAGAATTCCCTGCGGCGTTCTTCAATCACTTTAAACAAAGCGTCATCGTTAGAAGTTGCGGTTAGCGCAACATAATCGGCAGTCTTAAACCTTTTTATCCTAAGCCTGTTTACCCATTCCATGGCCAATACCCTGTTGTTGTTACGCGCATAGTATTCAGCCTCTATCAGCATCATTTCTGGCACAGAGGGGCCAATGTTACGTGCTTCGCCCATTGCCCTGTCTTTAAAAAAGAACCTTCCACCAGCAGTATTGTAATTTGCGGAGATCGTAGCGGGTACTGTTGTAAATAAAGTATAACGCTGATCTGTTGTGCCTAGTAAAGTGAGGAGGTTATCACTAAGCCTGAGCGCATATGGGGTATATGCAGAAATACCTCCAAAGGCAATTTTCGACAACAGGATTTCAGGATCGGTTCTTCGCACCGGATATGTTGTGTTTGAAATTGTCGTAGCATTAATTGTACTCAAATCGTTCAGTGTGCTTCTGGTTAGCAAAACACTGTCTGCATAAAGCTTAGCATTGGTATAATCATTCATGTATAGGTAGGTGCGTGCTAAAGTGCCATAAGCAGAAGGTTTAGAAGGAAGCGTATTGTATAATTGTGTAGCAGGCAAAGAAGGTATGGCTCTTTTCAGGTCACCAATAATCTGGTTATACACCTCTTGAACAGGATTTCTAACCAGCGACTGCGTAGTGGTGCCTATCAGTACCAGCGGTACACCAGGATCAGCTGTCGAAGTAGATGCATTATAAGGTTTTGCATAGGTGTTTACCAACATTAAGTAGGCATTGGCACGGTGTACCAAACCCTCCGCAATCAATGCATTTTTTTCTGCCAGAGTACCGTCGCCAGCCTCCGGAGTTTCATTGATCACGATATTGGATACAGTTATCGCATTGTAAAGGTTAATCCAATTATTGTCACCTTGGTAGCTGGTTCCAAAAGGGAAAAGCCCCTGTTGCCAGGTGTAGCTTTTGCTCCAGTAATTATAGGCATCTCCGACAAGTGCAATCTGTTGTACACTGCCGTCTACCAGCTGTACATCGTCAGAAGCCATGTCGGAGATTTGAGGGCCGTATTCAAAAGCCGACGTATTGTTGAGCAGGTAGCGGTAGTTGATGATTTCTCCCGGAACAAGATTTCCCTGTGTTTTGATGTCAACAAATTTTTTGCAACCACTAAAAACTAGTACGGCAGCAGTTATAAATAAAGTAAAACGTTTCATGTTGTTGAGGTTAAAAGTTGAGGTTTAATGAAAAGTTATAAGATCTGGCAGCGGGCAAACTGGTTGTCCCACCCAGAGAAGTGCTGGAGAAGTCGGGGTCGTACCCTTCTTTGTTTGCTCTCCATAACAGACCTAGGTTGTTTACAGAAACGCCCAATTGTGCACCTTTAATTTTATATTTGTTTAGGTAACCTGCAGGCAACTGATAACTTAGAGAAACTTGACGTAGACGCAGATAATCTCCTTTTAACACGTTAATATCAGAATATTGATACCTGGCCAAACTGTAAAAATTACTGTTTAATGCGGGTACATTAGTTTTTAACTCATCACCCGGAACCCTCCACCTGTCGGCAATGGCTGCGCTTAAATCGTAGTTAGCCAAACGGTTATTGGTAATATAGCTCACTACATTCGGTTTGATAAAGACACTTCCAAACTGATAAGTGGCCAAAGCATATAAACTAAATTGTTTATAACGGAAAGTTGTGTTTAAACTTCCATAATAAGGTGCAGTTATACGTCCTGCATCTTTCAATACGCCAAATGAGGTAATGGTACTGGTTGTAGAAGGAATAACAGATCCGTCTTCCGCATAAATTTGGGTAAGTCCATTGGCATCCAGACCTGCAAAACGGTAAACCAGTAATTTGTCTATCGCATAACCAGCAATGGCGCCGACACCCTGAGGGTAAGAAGAGAAGCTGGCATTGTAAGAATTGCTTGCAAAACGGGTATCAATAATCTTATTGTTATTGTAAGAAAATGTACCACCCAGGGTCCATTCCATTTTTTCATTACTCAATACTTTGCTACGCAAATTAATGTCTACACCATTTCCATTCATAGAGGTGGTATTGCGGTACAATAAGGTAATGCCGCTGGTTGTGCCAATGGTTCCTGCGTAAGTGCTGTTGATGGGGAAGGAGAAAAGTAAGTCCCGTCCTCTTTTCTGGTAGACTTCTACTGAACCAGATAAAGCACCATTTAATACCGAGAAATCCGCTCCGAAATTAGTCACGTAGGTTTTTTCCCATTTCAGCTGAGGGTTTGCCAATGCAAGAACCATTGCGTAGGATTCTCCGGTTAGGGCATCACCGCTGTTTAAAGTTGCGATTGATGTATAAGGGTAAGTGGTTAAAGAAAGATTTCCATTTACCCCATAAGTTGCTCTAAAGCCTAAATTATCAATCCAGCTGAATTGTTTGATGAAAGATTCTCTTGATGCATTCCACTTTGCCCCTGCAGACCATAATGGTGTCGCTCTGTACTTCCTGTCCAATCCAAAGTTGTTGTAGTCGTCATACCGCACACTGGCAGACAAACTGTATTTCTGCATTAAAGTATAGGCCGCATTGCTATAATAGGATAGAAACCTTCGTCTTTTGTCGCTTTGTGTAGGATAACCCCCACCGGTGAAGGTAGTGTAAGATGTAGCAGTGGCACCAGCTATGTAAGGATAAGAAGCAGTAGAAGTATAATTGATATTTGCATTGGTTAAACCTGTTACTATATTGTATCCCCACAACGTGGAGGTACCCTGTCCGATATTGGTTTCCCTGATCTCTGATCCTGCTATCGCGTCAATTTGATGGATTTTGCTAATGGTATTGTTGTAGCTCAGCTGACCACGAACGCTATAACTATTTTGTGTAGTATTGATCAAACCTAAAGAGCCACCATTGGTAATTCCAAGACTATTTCTGGCAGAGCCAGGAAAAGTATAGTAATTTAAAACCCTTCGCATTTCATAGGTGTTCTGATTGCGGAAAATCCGGCTGTTGCTAAACGAGCGCTCTGTATTATAAGTTGCAGATGCCGATAGCCCTTTAAAGATGGGTACGCTTAAATTAAAGTTAGCGGTGTAATTGTTATCCTTTTGAGTATTATCGGCGTTGGCCAATTCTTCCAGATAATTGTAATTAAAGCTCTTATAGCTGCCGGCCAATGTACTGGTGTAAGCAGGATCATACCTTGGAAAATTGATGCCGTTACCATTTTCATCTGCGAGCAGCTGATAAGGCAATAGGGTGTATCTTGTTGGTGTATAGAGGCTGCCAACGCTGATTCCGTTGTTCGCATATTTAAAAAATGTTCCTTTAATATTGGTGCTTAGGGTAGCCACTTTAAACAATTTCCATGAATTGTTCAGGGTTGCTGTAAAGCGGGAACCTGAAGCACCAACAGTATTTGGAAGTTCCTTGCTGTAAGATGCGGAGTAGAAGTACCTTGAAGTATTAGAGCCACCACCAATAGATAAATTATATTGCTGGTTGCTGCTTGCACGCTGCAGGTATTTTGAGATTTGAGATTTGTTATCAATTGCACTCAACTCATTTACACGTGCATCATATTGCGCCTGGGTAATGGTTCCTGCTTTAAGTCGGATGGCCAGATTGGCTCCCTCACTGTTGAGCAGCGCAGCATTTGTATATGAATTTGGGATGGTGTTTACGATAAAACCTTTATCTACCAGCTCTTTTTCATAATCCAATACCTGTGCCGCATTCATACTCCTCAAATAACTCAAGTCGGGTGCATCGGCCGTCATTAGCGTTGCTGAAAAGTTAATGGCAGGTGCCTGGCCAACGGTGCCTTGTTTTGTGGTAATCACAATTACGCCATTGGCTGCACGGACACCCCATATAGAGGCGGCAGAAGCATCTCTTAGCACCGTGATGTTGTCAATATCATTTGGATTTAAGGAAGAGATGTCCAATTCGGAAATGGCACCATCTACTACAATTAAAGGCATGGCCTCGCCACTTATTGTGCCAGTACCCCTGATGTTGATACCATAATCTGTTTTTCCAACCGTTCTGGTGGCAGATGAAACAGACAATTGTGTATTGTTAAAAGCGAACGTACGGTCGCCGCTGGTTAAACTAACCTGAAGCCCTGGGATTTGACCTTCCAGGCGTTGCAAAACATTTGGTGACGGTAATTTTGCCAGTTCTTTAGCGGTAATTACACCAAAAGATCCGGTTGTTCTTTCTTTAGAAAGTGTTTGATAACCCGTAGAAACAATGTCTACATTCTGCAGCATATTTACATCAGGTTGCAGGTTGATGATGACATCTGTTTTCCTGTTGGCAAGTGCATAAGCAAAGCTTTGGTAACCGATGTACGTAACCGTTATAATTCCCGATGTATTGGGTACTGAGAGGGTAAATCGTCCGTTCACATCTGTCATAACCGCATTGTTGCCAAGACTGGAACGTACAGTAGCACCTAGTACCGGATTGTTTTTTTCATCGGTAACCATACCTTTAACGACTTGATTTTCGCTTGCGGCAGGTAGTGTGATGCTGCCTTTTGTAGGTTCAAATTTGATGTCCCTGCTCACAATAGTATAGTTGTTTTCGTAAACATAAAGGAAGAGCAAATTATTTGGATAAAGAACGTTTTTTAGTGCTTCATCCAGGGTTTTAGCATTAATGGCAGATGCAGCAATCCGCTTTCCTGTTACGATATTGTGATCGTAGGCAAATTTTGTCCCGTATTTTTGGGTTATTTTTTCGAGGGCTTCAGATACTGTGATTTCATTTTTTTGCTGCGCTTTTGTGCACAGTACAAGCATGAAATTTAAAAATAAGATGCAAATCAGCATCCTACTAAATTGAGTAGAGCTTTTTCTCATGTTGTTTTGATTATGGTTTAGGTGAATTTAGTGTGGTGTGTTATCTGGGTTGTAAATGGATGGTTTTACCATCTTTTTTTATGTTGGCATTTAGTATATTGGCGAGTACAAAAAGCACACCCTCCTGCGTTCTGAAAGAAATGGTGCCGTCTATTTTTACGCTATCCCTGGCCGGGTCGTCGAGTATAACTTTAAGGCCATAGGTATCTTCAAACTCCTGTATAACCTGTTTAACTGTGGTTTTTTGCATCTTCATGTTGCCATTTGTCCATGCGCTTTCTGTTTGCGCATTCTTTTGCAGGATCCTTAGTTTTTCAGTAGGCGTTTGCTGTGCCATCTCATTAGGCTTTAATGTAAGGCGTTGTGCTGATCTGTTAGACCATACACTTACTTTTCCTTGTGTTAGTGTTACTTTAGCGGTATTGCGCCGGTCTTTAACATTAAACTCGGTACCAAGAACTTCAATGTTCAAATGTGCCGTCTGCACCTGAAAACGTTCATTTTGTTTAATGTCCTCGGGATTTTTATTTAAGTGAACCACCTTAAAATAAGCTTCTCCTTTTAAATAGACTTTTCTTACCCGCATAAATTTCCATAGTAGGGGATAGGTAAGTTCAGAGTTGGCATTCATCATAATGGAACTGCCATCAGGCAGGGTAACGGTTTTCTTTTGGCCATAAGCTGTGTTTATGGTAACCTCTGCTTGTTTTAACCATAAGCTCACCATGCTGATAAGGAGTATTGCGGCGGCAGTACCAATATATCTGTACAAGCGTTTTGTAGTAGTTTGTTTATATTGTTGTTGGTCAATGCTTTTATTGATCTTGTCTAACAGCTTCGCTTTAAAGGCATCTGAAGTTATGATCCTTTTTGCACTAAAGATATATTCAAGCTCCTTTTTTGCAGCAAGATATATCGCAATATTGGCAGGTGCTGAACCCTCATATGCATTCCAGAAGGAAATATCTTCTGGTTTTTGGTCCTTGATAGCTTTTATGAAAACTTCATCGCTAAGGAATGCTTCAATGTTGCTGTATTTTTGATAATATTCGTGCTGCATTATAAAGACAAACACCAAGAAAAGGGAAAACACCCCATGAAATTCAATTATTTTTTAAAATAATTGTGATCGATAGTGAAAAAGCATCAAAATAACAGTGGCTTTGTCTACATTCATGATCGCCCTTAGCCCTTCCAAGGCTCTTGCAGATAGTTTATAAGCGCCTTTCACAGAAATATTCATCAACTCTGAAATTTGTTCATAATCCAACTCCTCAAAGTACTTAAGGTAAAGGATTTCTTTTTGTCTCCCGGTAAGCTGATCCAGTGCGGCTTTAATTTTTTTACTTTGTTCAGAAGATTCCTCGTTTTTTATCCTGTTGGCTTCTGCATCAAATTCAAGGACAAAAGCCTCGTGGTCCCGCAGTTCTTCTTTTTGGAATCGGCTTTCTCTGGTTCTAAAAGAGATGATGTTGTTTCTTAAAGCTGCGATCAAATAAAATTTTATATTATCTGTATGACCAAGTGTTTTATGATTGGCCCATAGTTTTGTGAATAAGTCATGAAGGCAATCTTCTACCTGCTCCTGGTCCTTTAAAATCCGCATTGCATATTCATGCAGGTTACCGATGTAGGTATTGTATATTGCTGTGAATGCATCCCTGTCTCCCTGGATAAATTTTTGCCAAAGTTGAACATGATCTTGAGACTCTTTCAAAACAGCGATTAGTTAATAGTATGCCTTTTATTGTAAACGTACAAAAAATATTAAATATCAGATCTTATGCATCGGATTTTTGAATAATAATTGTGCCTAAATAAACACTTTCAGATTGATCTTTCCTATTCTCTGCATTAAAGGCTGCATAGATGTGCAAAGTACGCTCATATGATTTGCTATCGATAGGCAACACATCTGTTCCCAAATATCTAAAATTACCCGCTGTAACGGAATACGCTCTTTTAGCATCTACGTCATAGGCCAGCATCATGATCTGGTCGCGCATGCTGCCATTGGTTACATAATCCTTGTTCCAGCTAAAATGTAAATTTAGATCTTCATCAACAGCTACGCTGATGTTTTCTGATAAGGATAAATTGCCCATACTTACTTTCATGCGTTCCGGGAAAACAGTAACCTCCAGGCCTTCGCTTTCTATGGCATTTTTCATTATATAAGATTTTGCTGCAGATCTGCCACGGTTAGGTGTATCATTGTTAAAACCAACTTTTACAAAAGATAAAAGTGGTTTTACCCAGGCTTCTGCAACTCTAAATCTATTATGATTGGCCAGCTCCGCTTCAGAAAATGGCGCTGTTCTTTTTGAAATTGTTTTTACATAAAATACACCATTTCTGGAGCTGCCAACAAGCTTGCCAATTTTCCCTGTGAATGGACCAAAAGGCCCATAATTCATTTTTCCCATATCTTATTAACCAGTTTTTACAGTTGATTTTGCGCTTGTTTTAGGCCAAGTTATAAATTAGTTTTGGCAGAAACATTTTGTAGTTAGTCGTTTAAATGTCAAGAATATAGGGTTTATAGGGAGGTTCTTCGCACAAAACCGGTTTAAAGGCCGAAACTGGACCAGATCAAAAACGGATCATCAGCTAGAATTTTTCGCATGCCAGGCGCAGTCTATACGCTCTTCATACGCAGTCTATACGCACTTGTTTACAACAACCTCCCTGCAACTTGCATTTATGTCTATAACGATAGACCAGTTTGTTGATGATCCTGGTTTGAAAGAATTAAAATAGTTGATTAAGAAAATGAATGCCTGATGGCAGGAGTTTGTCTAAAATAATTGAATGTGAAGGGGATAGTAATTTTACTCCCTTAATAGAGAAGGTAGAAGAGTATACGGAAAAATGGGACAATCAAGATTGAAATTATTCAGTCCTCAATTTACTATGTTTATAACCGTAAAGGAAGTAAACCACTAAACCTACAATCAGCCAAATGCCGAAACCTATCCAGTTGGAAATGCCCAATTCGCACATCATGTACAAGCAGCTGATTAAGCCCAGTACAGGAATGAGTGATAGGTTTTTGACCACACAATAATAACTGATGATGACACAAATGATCAGGAAAATCCACATTGGGATTTTATGTTTGAAAAGGCTCCAGCCGCTTTCATACTTTTTGTCTGCAGCAACAGCTGAGTTGTCAATAAAATTCTGGTATTGAACTGCAGATAATCCATTCAGCCATGCTTCTGTATCTATATTTCTGGCCACTACCTGTCCAGCGTTTATTTTGCTTTCTGCTTTGATCTGGTTTTGTACGGCTGTCAGCTCTTTCGAATCTAATGAGGTGACAAAAGTTACGGGATCATTTACTTTAGCCCGGTTGCTTAAAAAGTTTACTGCCTCAGTTTTGTAAGCAGTGAATGCAAAAGCGATGGCAGCCATTAAAAGAAAAGGAACAATGAATTTAGCATTAACGTAAGGAATTTTGAATTTCCCCCTTTGTACATCGGGCCTGTTTTGTAACACCAAAACACCCGCACAAACCAATACAAATGCGAATAACGTACCTATAGAGCAAAGATCGGTTACAATGGTCAGGTTCATGAATAGAGAAGGTACAGCTACTACAAATCCAACAACTACAGTAGCAAAAGAAGGTGTCTTATATTTTGGATGAATGCGGGAAAAAGCAGGGGGCAATAAACCATCCCTGCTCATGCTCATCCAGATTCTGGGTTGTCCCATCTGGAAAACAAGTAATACACTGGCCATGGCAAAAACCGCACTTACGGCAATGATTCCGCTCATTAATTTAAGGTCAATCTGATCAAATACAAAAGCTAGCGGATCGCCGACAGACAATAAGCTGTAGTTGACGATGCCGGTTAATACCAATGCAATCGCAACATATAAAATGGTACAAATAATGATGGCCCACATCATACCTCGGGGAAGATCCTTTTGAGGATTCCTACATTCTTCTGCGGTGGTAGAAATGGCATCAAAACCAATGTAGGCGAAGAAGACTGCCGATACACCTTTTAAAACACCTGTAGCACCATTGGGTGCAAATGGGTTCCAGTTGCTGGTATCTACATAGAAAACACCAACAGAAAGTACCAATAAGATTACAGCCAATTTAACAACTACCATGGCATTACTGGCGTTGCGGGATTCTTTCATACCGCGGTACACCAGCCAGGTAATAAAAATGATAATAGCCAAAGCAGGAAGATCTGCGATAAGGTGAAAGCTGCCGATTCTGGGGGCCGTGTCCCAGGCGTTACTGGCCAGGCGTGTAGCCTCATCCAGGTTGGCATAACTTTTCCCGGCATTGAGCATCGCTTCCGCATGTGTATGCCCGTTAAAGGCAGAAAGGTAATCCATCGTCATCCAGTCGGGTAAATGGATTCCATCTATTCCCAATGCAGGGATACGAATGGAACTGAGCAGTCCCGTAAAGTAATCCGACCAGGAAATGGCGACAGTGATATTGCCAATGGCGTATTCCATGATCAGCGACCAGCCGATGATCCAGGCTACCAATTCGCCAAAGGCAACATAAGAATAGGTGTAGGCGCTACCTGAAACAGGAACCATTGAGGCAAATTCTGCATAAGCAAAAGCAGCGAAACTACAGGCAATAGCGGTAAAGATGAATAAAAATATAACTGCCGGACCTCCGTCTGCGCTGGCCTTTCCAATGGTGCTGAATATACCCGCACCAATGATGGCCGCAATCCCGAAGGCAGTTAAGTCCCGTACCCCTAAAGTTTTATGTAAAGAAGTGCCATGCTCACCATAACCTTTCTCCGCATCCTCTAATATCTTGGTAATGGACTTTTTCCTAAGCAGTTTTTTGATCATATACCTCAAACTTAAAAATAATATTGAATTAATCCAGTTTCTCCAGCTCAGTTTTAACAAATGAGGCAAGTTCGTTGATGTAATTTACGCTAAAATCAAACTTAATGCCTGCGGTTTCGTAAATTTCATTCATTGGTTTAGTGTAACCTAAGGATAAAGCATCCAAATATTGCTGTAAAGCCTTTGATGGGTTCTCCTTATAGTTTTTCCAGATGGCAATTGCACCCAATTGCGCAATACCATACTCGATATAATAAAAAGGGAGCTCAAAAACATGCAATTGTTTCTGCCATACATTGCCAAATTGAAGTTCAAGATCCTGCCAGTTGGCAAATCCTGCGCCAAAGGTGGTATAGATTTGTTTGAAAGCTTCTTCTCTATCAGCTGCGTTGTGACCCGGATTGGTGTAAATCCAATGCTGAAACTGGTCGATCACGGCAACCCATGGCAAAGTTTTTAAAACGTCAAGTAACTGTTCCTTTTTCGCCCTGATCAAATCCTCTTCATTGTCAAAATAAATGTGCCATTGATCCATAGAGATCAACTCCATACTCATTGAAGCAAGTTCGGCAACTTCTGATGGACAATGTTTAAAGTCGTTCAATTCTAAGTTGGCCGTTAAAAAAGTATGGATGGCATGGCCGCCTTCATGTACCATTGTGGTCAAGTCACGCAGGGTACCGGCAGAATTCATGAAGATGAAAGGTGCTCCCGTTTCTGCCAGAGGATAGTTGTAACCCCCTGGTGCTTTCCCTTTTCTACTTTCCACATCAAACAAATTATTGGCTTTCATTACCGCAAGCATCTGTCCCAGTTTTGGATCGATGGCATTAAAAGCTGCAATGGTTTTGTCGATCAGTTCAGCACCATTTTTGAAAGGCCTTAAGGCCGGTTTTCCTGAAGTACTTACATCCAGGTCCCATGGTTTCAAAATTTCAATTCCGATGGCTTTCGCCCTTTTGTCAGCCTGTTCTTTAAGGATAGGAACGATTTCCTTTTCTATAGCTTCATGAAAATGGTAGCAATCTTTAACCGTATAATCAAAACGTCCCAGGGCTTGAAACATGTAATCCCGGTAGTTTTCAAATCCAGCATTCAGGGCAACCTGATGGCGCATTGTAGCCAGTTCATCAAAAATGATGTTTAGGTCGTCTTTGTCAACCAATCTGCGTTGCTGGATGGTCTCCCATGCTTGCTGACGAACGGCTCTGTCGGTATCCTTAATAAATACCGAAGCTTGCTCCATGGTGTATTCCTGGCCGTTGATGGTAACGCTCATGGCACCTGAAGCAGCCTGATACTTTTGCTGGGTAACTAGGATTTTAGTAAACAGTTCTACGTTTTCTTCGCGGTACAGTTCTAAAGATTTCCTGATGGCACGCAGGTAAACGAAATATTTTTCCTGATCCAGTTCCTCTACATAATCACTTTCCATCAATTTGATGTTGAGCAGGTTGCTGATAGGTGATATTTTTGGATCGATTTCTTCTGCAAAATACTGAAATGCTTTAACTTTTTCTTCATTGGCAGTATCACAGCTCATTTTAATGTAACGCCAGGCAAAGTCCTCCTCCAATGCCGCTTCCAGTTCACTTTTGTCTTTTAGCCATTGTTCCAGTTCGGTAACATTGTCGATTTGACGGGCAAGCAATTCGTTCAGGATGGGCTCCAGGTTGTCCCATTGCATTACAAGGTCCTGAGGAATAAAAGTTCTTGTTTTTTTAGGTATGATGAGATTGATCATGATTAAAGTATAAAATGTGTTCTTAATAGCGCATCCAGCAGGAAGCAGATGGCGAAAATTAAAGATGCAAAGCCATTAGTAGTGGCAAATGCTTTGTTTACCTTGCTGATGTCGCCAGGTTTAACCAATAGGTGCTGATAGATGAGCATAGCACAGAAAAATGCTACACCGATGTAGTAGAACCAGCTAAAAGGTGTAAATAAAAGGGGGAGGATTACACATAATGCGGAACATACATGAAGAAAAACGGAAAGCTTTAACGCATTTTTTATACCGAGCGCTGCTGGTATGGAATGGAGCTTTTCTGCGCGGTCAAAATCTTCATCTTGCAGGGCATAAATAATATCAAAACCACTTACCCAAAATAACACAGCAAAAGAATAGAGTAATGGAACAATATTGAATTGGCCGGTAACGGCGATATAAGCCCCAATGGGAGCAAGCGCAAGGCCTAAGCCCAGAACCAGATGGCAAAGTGCAGTAAATCTTTTAGTGTAGCTGTAAAACAAAACGACAAATAAGGCAACCGGCGAAAGGTAAAAGCACAAGTTGTTAATGAATTTTGTGGCAATGATGAACAGCAGGCAATTGACAATAACGAAGATAAGTGCTTCATTGGCGCCGATCTTTCCGGCAGGAATGTCACGCATCTGCGTCCTTGGATTTTTAGCATCAATATCACGATCCAGGTACCTGTTAAAGGCCATGGCAGAATTTCGGGCAAATACCATACATAATAACACCAATACAAAAAGTAACCAGCTAAAAGGCTGATCTGTGGTGGTTACGCCCAGGAAAAAGCCAATCATAGCAAATGGCAGGGCAAATATAGAATGGGCAAAAAGCACCAGGGAAAAATACTTCTTCATGATTTATTAGGCAGGGTCATCGTTGGGGGTTAGTATGGGCATGGCGAAATCCAGATTGGTGTCTTCAATAAATCCAAGGATCTCATCACGGCCCAGTATCTTTTCTGCGGATGTACGGAAAATAGGCGGAATTTCTTCAAACCACCCGCTAAGTTCTTTTTTAAACAATGCGATATTTTGATTCGTCTTTGTAACCGATTGCTTATCTGTTTTTGTAAAGGCCAGTACAAATGGGATTTGGATTTCCCCCATCCAGCAGCAGAATTCAATGTCTATCTTTTGTGGAGGGATACGGCTATCTATCAGCACAAATACACATTGCAGGCTTTCCCTTTTGGTGATGTAATTGCGGATGAACTTTTCCCAGCTTTCTCTGCTGTTTTTAGATACTTTAGCATAACCGTATCCTGGTAAATCTACGATATACCATTTTTCGTTTATTAAAAAGTGGTTGATCAATTGCGTTTTTCCAGGCTTCTGAGAAGTCTTTGCAAGGCCATGCTGATTGACCAGCATATTGATCAGGGAAGATTTACCTACGTTGGAACGGCCGATAAATGCATATTCCGGCATGTTGGCTACAGGCAATGGTGCCATCTTTGTATTGCTACAAACAAATGTTGCTGATTTTATAATCATTTGACAAAGGTAGAAAATTAGATTTCAAACAATACTTATATTTGCCGCACAACCATGAATGAAAAAATAACCCCTTACCAGTCTGATACAGCTACAAAAAAAGAACAAGTGGCAGATATGTTTAATAATATCTCCGGCACTTATGATTTTTTAAATCATTTTATGTCGCTTGGCATAGATATTTTATGGCGTAAAAAGGCGATTAAAGAATTAAAATCTATCCATCCGCGACTGATGCTTGATGTGGCGACGGGTACGGGCGATTTTGCTTTTGAAGCCATTAAGATCCTTAAGCCGGAGCGGATTATTGGCGTGGACATTTCCAGCGGAATGCTTGAAGTGGCAAAGCGTAAAATTAACGACCGTAATTTGAATGAGGTGTTTTCGGTAAAACTGGGCGACTCTGAAAAGTTACCTTTTGAGGACAATCACTTCGATGCGATTACTGTGGCTTATGGTGTGCGAAATTATGAAAACCTGGAAAAAGGACTTGCTGACATGCGTAGGGTGTTGAAACCTCATGGTAAAATTGTAATTCTGGAGTTTTCCAAACCACAGGTTTTTCCGGTGAAACAGCTTTATAACTTTTACTTTAAATACATTACTCCATTTTTAGGGAGGGTGTTTTCAAAAGATCAGCGTGCGTATAGCTACCTGCCTGAATCTGTTGCCGCTTTTCCTGATGGAAAAACATTTACAGCCCTGATGGATAAAGTGGGTTTTAAAGAGACTAAACACCGGCCTTTAACGTTTGGTATAAGTGCGATTTACACAGGAATTAAATGAAACCATCATGATTTATCAACCACACCTGGGATGAATAAATCTGATAGCTTCATAATAGCTAAAAAACAAATTTACAGATGAAAAAACTGGGCCTGATCTTTTTATTGTTGTTTGCGGTTTGTACCACTAAAGCTCAAAACTGGGGTGGGGGCGTAGACGATACTGATTTGCATTTTGGCTTTACTTTTCAATATATATCTTCTGAATATAAAATTTTAAAAAAGGCAGATTGGAGAAATCCGTATTTTGATGAAACCGGACAGGTTACAGATGAGATGACTGCCATTTACAGCAAATCCTCTCCGGGTTTCGGGATTGGTTTTGTTTCCAATTACCGCCTTAACGAACATATGGATTTGCGTTTTACACCTTCTTTGATTTTTAACGACAGGATTGTAAATTACGAGTTTAAAAAGCCGGCAACGGTAGCTATTCCGCAATCCTTTAAGGAACAAAAAGTACAGGCAAGTATGGTAGAGTTTCCTTTGGGATTGAAATTGAAGTCGGACAGGCGAAACAATTTTAGGGCTTACCTGCTTGGGGGCGCCAAATATTCGATTGACATTGCGTCCAGCAAAAAAACAGATGACACCGGTAATACACCGCTGGAGAAACTGCTGAAGAACCGTAAGAACTTTTTAAGTTATGAGGCGGGGTTAGGATTTGACTTGTATTTTGAGTATTTTAAGATGTCGCCTGAAATTAAGCTTTCTTATGCTCTTAACAGTGTAATGAAAGAAGAAGAAAACCTCTACACACGGCCTATAGATAAGCTGATGTTGCGACATGTCACATTCAGCCTCTTCTTTGAGTAATTTTTGATAACTTTGCCCCTGTACCATAAAGAAACGAAATGAATTCAAAAATTGCACTGATTACAGGAGCAACTTCAGGTATTGGAGAAGCATGCGCACATCTTTTTGCCCAGCAAGGTTATAACCTGGTGTTATTGGCAAGAAGAGCAGATAAATTGGATGAGTTGTGCAGGCATTTTGAAGACAAATATGCCATTGAAACTAAAGCATTGGTAGTTGACGTACGGAATAAAAATGAAGTTGATTTGCTAAATACTTTGCCGGACAACTGGAAGCAGATTAACGTACTGGTTAATAACGCCGGATTGAGCAGGGGCCTGGACCCGATTGATCAGGGAAGTCTTGACGATTGGGATACCATGATTGATACCAATGTGAAAGGCTTTTTATATATTTCTAAAATTGTCTCGGGCTGGATGGTTGCCAATCAATCAGGGCATATTGTAAACATTGGCTCCATAGCAGGAAAAGAGGTTTATTCTAACGGAAATGTTTACTGTGCCACCAAACATGCTGTTGATGCGCTGAGCAAGGCCATGCGGATTGATTTGCTGGTGCATGGGATTAAGGTTACAGCAATACATCCCGGAGCAGTAGAAACGGAATTCTCGGTAGTGCGCTTTGGTGGTGATGAAGCGCGTGCCAAAAAAGTATATGAAGGATTTGACCCATTGATGGCTGTGGATATTGCAGATGCCATTTGGTATGCGGTAAGTCGCCCGGCCCATGTAAATATTAACGATATGCTGATCATGCCAACGGCACAGGCTAACGGATCACTTATATTAATAAAATAATTATGATATCAACAACAATAGATCAGGAAATAAAACAAGCCATGCTGGCTAAGGATCAGGCCCGTTTAAGGGGATTGCGCGCCATTAAAGCAGCTTTGCTTTTGGCACGTACAGAGAAAGGTCAGGCAGAAGAAATTACTGAAGAAACTGAGCTTAAAATTTTACAGAAACTCATTAAACAACGCAGGGAATCTGCGGACATCTATAAAAGTCAGGGTCGTGAAGATCTTGCCCTGATTGAAGAAGAAGAAATTGAGGTGATCAATCACTTTTTGCCCAAACAAATGGACAGGGCAGAAGTAGAAGCGGTGATTGCTAAAATTGTGGAAAGTTCTGGCGCAAATTCTGTAAAGGATATGGGTAAGGTTATGGGCTTGGCAAATAAGGAATTAGCAGGAAAAGCCGATGGAAAGTTAATTGCAGAAATTGTTAAATTACAGTTGGCATAAATTGTGCTTTAAATAAATAACTTAAATTGCCGATAATTAAATTTTGGCTGCTAACTTAGTAGCATGTCTTATAGCATTAATATGAAATACGAAGTAATAGAAGATAATGGGTTTCAATATATAGAAGCGGGAAAAGGAGAAACCCTGGTATTACTTCACGGATTAATGGGCGAACTGAGCAACTGGGAGCCAACTATAGATTATTTCAAAGATCGTTACCACGTTATTGTGCCGATTTTACCTATCTACGAGTTACCAATGTTAACACTTGGGGTAAAAAGCTTATCTAAATACATTCATAAATTTTTAAAATTTAAGAAATTAGGGCAGGTGGTGCTGATCGGCAATTCGTTAGGTGGACATGTTGGTCTGGTATTTACTACGGCACATCAGGAATTTGTGAAGGCACTGGTGTTAACAGGAAGTTCTGGTTTGTATGAGAATGCTTTTGGAGGTTCTTTTCCGAGAAGAGAAAGTTATGATTACATTAAGGAGAAGGTAGCCTACACGTTTTATGATCCGGCAACGGCGACAGATGAGCTGGTGGCTGAAGTTTTTAAAACGGTGAACGACCGCTCCCGGGTGATTCGGATTCTTGCGCTGGCAAAGTCTGCCATTAGACATAATATGAGTAAAGACCTCGGGAAAATTACCATTCCTGTATCGCTGATTTGGGGAAAACAGGATAAAGTTACCCCACCAGATGTGGCGGAGGAGTTTCATGAATTGTTGCCCAACTCTGAACTGAATTGGGTAGATAAATGTGGACATGCACCAATGATGGAGCGTCCGGAGGAATTTAACGAATACCTGGATAAATTTTTAAACAGAATATTACTGAAATAAATGATTGCAGCTGAACTCATATCTAACTCTATACCTCCTTTACAAACTTCTGATACTGTTCAGAAAGCATTGGATAGGATGACTGAGTTTAAACTGAGTCATATGCCGATTGTTAATGAAGATCAATTTCTGGGTTTGCTTGGAGAAGATGAACTGATTGAAGTTAGAGACCTTAATGCTCAAATAAAGAGCCTTTCTTTGACGATACTAAACTCGTTTGTTTATCAGGATGCACATGCTTATGATGTGATCAGGCTGTTTGACCAGTTGCAGCTTAGCGTTGTTCCTGTGCTGGATTATCAGAAAAACTATCTGGGCCTGATTTCTATACAGAGTCTGATGGAATATGCTTCGGAGATTTTTGCGGTAAAAGAACCGGGAGGGATTATTGTGCTGGAGATTAGTAACCGTAATAATTCTTTGGCGCATATGGCACAAATTGTTGAAGCGGATAACGCGCAAATCCTTTCTTCTTATGTACAGGCTTTCGCAGATTCTACGAAATTGGAAGTGACGTTGAAAATCAACAAAACGGATCTTTCCGGGATTATTGCCTCTTTTGAACGTTACGATTACGATGTTAAAAGTATTTTTAACAGTACAGCTACGGACCAGGGTACGGAAGACCGGTACAATTCTTTAATGAATTATTTAAACGTTTAACCTTTTACATGAAGTTTGCAATTTACGGCAGAGAATTTAATAATAGTGTTTTGCCTTATGTGCAGGAGGTTTTTGACGCGCTTGAACGCTACGATATTGAAGCACTGGTATATGGGAATTACCACCAGTTTATAAAAGATAAAGTAAAACTAACCCAAAACGTATCGATTTTTAACAATTGTGCTGAGTTAATAGGCCATGCTGACGTATTGATCAGTTTGGGTGGTGATGGTACCTTGCTGGATACTCTGGCCCTGGTGCGTGACTCCGGTATTCCCATTATTGGAATCAATTTCGGCAGATTGGGCTTTTTGGCCAGTATCAACAAGGATGACATCAGCAGTGCATTTGAAGCACTTTTGCAAAAGGAATATACCCTGGACAAAAGGAGTTTATTGAGCCTTGAATCTAAGCACAATTTATTTGGTGAGGAAAATTTCGCTCTAAACGACATTACCGTTCACCGCAGGGACAATACAGCAATGATGATTATTCATGCTTATATGAACGGTGATTTTATCAATTCTTATTGGGCAGACGGACTGATTATTGCAACGCCAACTGGTTCTACCGCTTATTCATTGAGTTGCGGCGGACCGATTATCTTCCCCAGTTCACAGAATTTTGTGATTACCCCTATAGCGCCTCATAACCTAAATGTGAGACCCGTAGTTGTTCCTGATGATGTAAGTTTAACTTTTGAAATAGAGGCCCGCAGTGCCAAGTTTTTAGTGAGCTGTGATTCCAGAACGGAAACAGTAGATCGCTCTGTGAAAATTACGCTCAATAAAGCTAATTTTTATGTGAACCTGATCCGGCTCAATAATGAAAGTTACTTGACTACGTTAAGAAATAAATTGCTTTGGGGAATTGATACCCGGAATTATTAAAATGGATTGTAAAAAACCGCTTTATCTTTTAGTGTTGCTATTATCCGGACTTGGGCTTTCTGCGCAGGTTATGGAGGTTGGGATTGTTGGAGGCGGTGCTGCTTATATTGGAGACTTAAATCCTGTAAATCCGGTCAAATTAAGTGGAATTAGTGCGGGAGCATACGTTAAGGCCAATCTTGATCCTTATTGGAGCCTTGGTTTACATTACAACTATGGACGGATCAGTGCAAGTGACGCCAATTCCACCAATGAGCAGTTTAAAAACAGAAACCTGAGCTTTTATACACCAATGCACGAGGTAAGTCTGCAGGCCGACTTTAACTTTCTGGAATATTTCGCGGGTGGTGGCACCAGGCGTTTTACACCCTACATCTTTGCAGGGATTGGCGGCGTAATTTTTACGCCGAAAACAATACTTCAAAACAAGGAGTACAAACTTTCCTTTTACAGAACAGAAGGGCAAAAAACCAATTATCAAAGCTATGCGCTAACAGTTCCCTATGGTGCTGGTATTAAGATGCGTTTAAAAGACAATTGGGGTTTGTTTTCTCAAATCGGTTACCGCACAGCTTATACAGATTATCTGGATGATGTAAGTGGCCGGTATCCGGCTGCAACTGCCTGGGGTGCCGAAGATGCGAATACGGCTACACGTATGAGTTTGGCAGACAGGTCTCTAAATAAAATTGGTACGCCTGGTACGCAGCGCGGAGATTTTAGAAAACGCGATACATATATGTTTGTTGGGATAGGGATCTCTTATACCTTTATCAGCTCAAAGTGTTATACTTTTTAGCACATTTGGATACTATTTTCATAAGCTATACCTTTGTGGCCTTACGCGGAAAAAATATAAATGGGATTTAAAGAACAAATTGATCTTGCACGTTTGCCGGAACATATCGCAATCATCATGGATGGTAACGGGAGGTGGGCGCAAAACCAAGGCAAATTCAGGCATTTTGGCCATGAAAGCGGGGTTTTGTCTGTAAAGGATGTGGTAGAAGGTTGTGTGGAAATTGGGGTTAAATATTTAACCATGTACACTTTTTCTACAGAAAACTGGAACAGGCCTGTCGAGGAGGTTAATGCACTAATGGAGCTTTTTATTTCAACCATTAATCAGGAAACAGATACACTGAATAAAAATAACATCAAGCTGAATGCGATAGGGGATATCGCGTCTTTACCACAAAAGTGTATTGACGATTTGGCTAGTGCAATGGAAAAAACTTCCGGAAATACCCGTTGCACCTTAACACTCGCTTTGAGTTACAGCGCTAAATGGGAGCTGGTGGAAGCGGCAAAGAAACTTGCCCGTCAGGTAGCAGAGCAAAAAATCGCTATTGAGGATATTAATGAAAAGAATTTTGAGGCACAGCTGACTACTGTAAATATCCCTGATCCTGAACTGGTGATCAGAACAAGCGGTGAACACCGGATCAGCAATTTCCTGTTGTGGCAGATGGCCTATACGGAATTGTATTTTACGGATACCCTGTGGCCGGACTTTAGAAGGGAAGACCTTTTTGAGGCAATTGTTGACTTCCAAAAACGTGAAAGACGCTTTGGTAAAACCAGCGAGCAACTTAACTAATTTTAAGTTTAACACTTTTTAACATGTGTTTAAATTAACTTAGCATCGATTTTTAGATTGTAAATGAAAAGAATATACCAACTTATTTTATTGTTGTTGTTTGGGTTACCTGCAATGGCACAGATCACACGTCCTCAATCCAATCCAGCAACGCCTACTTTAAAAGTGAGTGGTACAGATTTAGATTATTTCAATCCAAGAGAGTACATTATAGGTGGAACTACCTTAACCGGGGCTAAATTTTTAGATAAGGAAGTGATTATTACCCTGTCTAAATTGATTAAGGGAGAAACCATTACACTTCCTGGTGAAGCAACTGGAAATGCCATTAAAAACTTATGGTCGCAAGGTCTATTTGATGATGTTAAACTTGACATTACAAAAATTGACCTTGATACGGTATATTTTGAAATAGAAGTAGTAGAACGTCCGCGTTTAAGCTCTTTTGAACTGATTGGTGTAAGCAAATCCCAAAAGACAGACATCCTGGAAAAATTAAACGCCAGGGCCGGAAAAACGATTGTGAACGAGAACTTGTACAATACTACTACTAGCGTAGTAACAAAGTTCCTTTCTGAGAAGGGGTATTTCTTCACCAAAGTTACTTATGATAGCAAGCCTGATCCTAACCAGGAAAATTCTGTGGTTTTGCAGGTGATGATTGACAAAGGCCGGAAGGTTAAAGTTCATGAGATTAAGTTTACTGGTAATAAGGAATTTAAATCTTCGAAACTGCGTAAGTTCCTCAAGAAAACTAAACAACAGGCTTTCTATAAAGTTTTTGGTTCGGGAAAATTTAACCGTACAAAGTATGAGGAAGATAAAACCACGCTGATTGCTAAAATGCAGGAAAAGGGTTACCGTGATGCTACGATTATTAAGGATACTGTTTACCAATACAGCGACAAGGCAGTTGGGATTAAAATCGATTTGTTTGAAGGGCCTAAATATTACTTTGGTGATATTAAATGGGCGGGTAATGCAAAATATACCACAGAATACCTGGAACGTGTTTTAGGTATTGAAAAAGGTGAGGTATTTAGTGAGGAAAAATTAGAGAAAAAATTAAGAGGTACGGGTAATAGTGATGACGTTTCCAGTGTATACCTGAACGATGGATATTTGACTTTTAACGTAGACCCGGTGCAGACTAAAATTCACGGAGATACAGTTGATTTGGAAATGCGCATTTATGAAGGACCTCAGTATACCAACAACAGGATTACAGTAACTGGAAATACCATTACCAATGACCATGTGGTTTTGCGTGATGTGAGGACCAAGCCAGGAGATAAATTTTCTAAGGAGCTTTTGGTACGTACAGTAAGGGAAATTGGACAGTTGGGTAACTTTGATGAATCTAAAACAGTGCCTACACCTAAACCAAATCCGGCTGATGGTACGGTAGATATTGAATACGCAGTTGAAGAAAAGCCTTCAGACCAGATTGAACTTTCGGGTGGTTTTGGTGGCGGAAGGATCATCGGAACACTGGGTTTAACTTTTAACAACTTCTCGTTAAGAAATCTGTTCAATTTAAAAGCCTATAAACCTTTGCCAAAAGGAGACGGACAGAAATTAAGCTTACGTGGACAAACCAACGGAAGACAATACCAGAGTTACAGTTTCTCTTTCTCCGAGCCATGGTTAGGTGGAAAGAAACCGGTAAGTTTTGGAATCAGTGCTTTTACTTCCCTGCAGACAAACAATGCAGGTGGTATCTATAGTATTGATGAAAACAGTTCACAATTTTCAAAAATCCGTTTAAACGGTATAACTGTAAGTTTGGGACGCAGATTGAATTTCCCGGATAACTACTTCCAGCTTACCCATGCGATCAACATACAGCAGTATATCTTGAAAAACTACCCTGGATTTTTATTTAGTACAGGAACTTCATACAACTTTAACTTAACGCAGGAGTTGAGCAGGGATTCAAGAGATTCTCCTATTTTCCCTACAGGTGGTTCGTACTTTAAATTTACCATACAGGCTACTCCACCTTATTCGTTATTAAATAAAGTGAACTACGCAACAGCATCCGATAAAGAGCGTTATAGATTTACTGAATACCATAAATGGAAGTTTGATTCACAATGGTTCCAAAGGGTAGCAGGTAAATTGGTAGTTATGGCACAGGCACAATTCGGTTTCTTGGGTACTTATAACAAAGCAGTTGGTGAGTCTGCATTTGAGCGTTTCAAATTGGGTGGTGACGGTATGCAAGGTTTTGACTTTTTACAAGGATCTGAGATCATTAAAATGCGTGGCTATGCAAATAATGCAGTTATTCCTTTTGGTTCTGATCCAACTATTGCACAAAACTCTGGTAGTCCGATTTATAGCAAATACATTATGGAGCTTCGGTACCCGGTAATCGCAAGTCAGCAGGCAACCGCATTTTTAGTGGCTTTTGCGGAGGGTGGTAATACCTGGAACAAGTTTGGAGATTTCAATCCTTTTAACGTAAGAAGGTCTGCAGGTGTTGGTGCTAAGATATTTTTACCGATATTTGGTTTATTGGGAATTGATTACGGACATGCATTTGATACCATTCCGGGCGTTACCGATGGAGGAAAGCAAAGTTTTACATTTAGTATCGCGCAGCAGTTGGGCGGACTTTAAAAATTTAATAAAATGAAGAAATACATATTGATTGGTTTTTTACTGTTCACAGGTGTGGGGGCTTTTGCCCAAAAGTTTGCCTATGTGGATACTGAATATATCTTAAACCATATGCCTGAGTATAAATCTTCGATTACTCAAATGGATGTGCTTTCTCAACAATGGCAGCAGCAGGTAGATCAAAACTTCGGCGAGATCGATAAATTGTATAAGGCCTACCAGGCCGACCAGGTATTGCTGACCGCCGATATGCGTAAGCGCCGGGAAAATGATATTATAGAAAAAGAGAAACAAGCGAAAGAATTTCAGCGTTTGAAATTTGGTCCGGATGGCGATCTTTTTCAATCCCGCGTAAAATTGTTAAAGCCTATTCAGGATAAAGTAGCGAAAGCTATTGCTGATTTTGCAAAAAGTAAGTATATTGACTTCGTATTTGATAAAAGCAGCGAAGCAACCATGATGATTTATGCGAGCAGCAGCTATGATCTTAGTAATGACATCATTATCAAATTGGGCTACAAACCAGGGACAACCGTAAAATAAACACACATATATAAATTTTGAAACAATTATTAAAAAAGATAGAAATGAGAAAGTTAGTTAACGTATTCTTTGTTGCGGCCGGTTTAATGTTTTCTGCTAATGTGGCGAATGCACAGCAAAAAATTGCGCATTTAAATTCAGAGGAAATTTTTGCTGTAATGTCTGAGGCTAAAACTGCACAAACTACTTTAGAAACTTTGGGAAAACAAAGACAAGGTGATGTTGATGCAATGATCAAAGAATACCAAACAAAATTGGCTGCTGCACAAGCTAAAGAAAAAACTTTGAGCGAAGCCAATAAAGAAGTTGTAGGTAAAGAATTGCAAGCTGCTGGTGCAGAATTGCAGGACCTTGAAAAACGCATTACTGATGCACGTACAAAAGCACAACAAGAATTGGCTACTAAACAAAGTGAGTTGTTTTTGCCAATCAACCAGAAATTTGAAAATGCAGTAAAAGCTGTAGCTAAAGAAAAAGGTCTGGCTTATGTTTTTGATATTGCTGCACAACAAGGTGCTAATAACCTGTTGTTCTCTGATGGTGGTGATAACATTACCGCTGCAGTTAAAACTAAGTTAGGGATTTCAGCTACTGCTGCTCCTGCACCTAAAAAATAAGAACTTTAATTTTTAAATTAGCGGAACTGAGTTTAGGTACTCAGTTCCGCTTTTTTATGGAAGGTCAATTTAAAAACATGGAAACAGTAAAACAGTCAATTGGTATTTTTGATTCTGGCTACGGGGGATTAACTGTATTTAAATCTATAGCGGCCAAGCTTCCTCAATACAATTACATTTACTTTGGTGACAATGCCAGGGCGCCCTATGGTGATCATTCCTTTGAAACGGTTTATCAGTATACCCTGGAATGTGTGGAATGGTTATTTGCACAGGGTTGTCCATTGGTGATCCTGGCCTGCAATACTGCTTCAGCCAAAGCGCTGAGAACCATACAGCAAAAGATTTTGCCGCTGAAGTATCCGGATCGGAGAGTACTGGGGGTAATCAGGCCTACGGCTGAGGTTATTGGTGGTTTTACAAAAAGTAACACTGTTGGCGTATTAGGTACGCGTGGTACGGTTAATTCTAATTCTTATTCCATTGAAATCGGGCACTTTTTTCCTGATTTAAAGGTTGTGCAGCAAAGTTGTCCGATGTGGGTACCGCTGATTGAAAACAACGAGCATAACAGTCCGGGGATGGATTATTTTATAACAGAATACCTGGATGAATTGATGGCGAAGGCCACAGATATTGATTGTATTTTACTGGCCTGTACGCATTATCCGTTACTCATTCCTAAACTCAAAAATTACCTTTCTGAAAATATCACGTTATTAGCGCAGGGAGATATCGTGGCAGATAGCCTGGTAGATTACCTGGACCGTCACCCTGAAATTGAAAGCAAATTAGGAAAGGAAGGGGAATGTAAATTTTATACATCTGGAGACAGGGAGAAATTTAATACCAATGCAAGTTTGTTTTCGGAGCATGAGGTGAACGCGGTACATGTGCCTTTAAAAAGCTGATTCTTAAAGGACTGGTTTAAGGTCTGTAAAGACATGTTACTGCTAAGTCAGGAAATTGAAAGAAAGCATTTCTTTTTAGGTTCTGATTGTTATTAACGGTAAATTTGCCGCTCAAACCACACAAGTACATGAGTGACTCGATAAAACACGAATGCGGAATAGCCTTTATCCGACTTTTGAAACCGCTCTCTTTTTACCAGGAAAAATATGGAACAGCACTTTACGGTTTAAATAAACTGTATTTGTTAATGGAAAAACAGCACAACCGCGGTCAGGATGGTGCTGGTATTGCCACCATTAAACTTGACGTAAAACCAGGGCACCGCTACATTAGCCGTTACCGTTCAATGGCGCAAAATGCGGTTGCAGACATCTTTGGATATGTACAAAACAAATTTGTAGACATCCAGAATGAAACACCTGAACTGATGCTGGATGCCGAATGGTTAAAAGCTAACGTAAGCTTTATCGGTGAGGTATTATTAGGTCACCTGCGTTATGGTACGCATGGACAGAACAGTATTGAGAACTGCCATCCCTTTTTACGTCAGAACAACTGGATGACCCGGAATTTGGTGATTGCCGGAAACTTCAACATGACCAATGTGGATGAGTTACTGGAGCAATTGTACGAGTTAGGACAGCATCCTAAGGAACAGGCTGACACTGTAACGGTATTGGAAAAAATCGGACATTTTCTGGACGATGAAAATCAAAAATTATTTGATGAATATAAGAAGGAAGGATTGGACAATGTGGAAATTACCCATAAGATTTCTGACAATCTGGACATCGCTAAAATATTAAAACGTTCTGCTAAAAACTGGGACGGCGGTTATGCCATCTCTGGTATTGTTGGAAATGGAGATGCATTTGTACTCCGTGATCCCTCAGGTATCCGTCCGGCTTTTTACTATGCCGATGATGAGATCGTTGTTGCCGCTTCTGAACGTCCGGCTATTCAAACTGCCTTTAATATCCCTTTTAAAAATGTTAAAGAGATTGAACCGGGACATGCATTGATTGTTAAAAAAGATGGGACAGTAAGTCAGGAAGTTTTCAGGGAACCTGAGGAAAAAAGAGCTTGTTCTTTTGAGCGCATTTATTTTTCGAGAGGCAGTGATGCCGAAATTTATAGAGAAAGAAAACACCTGGGTGCATTGCTTTGTGACCAGATCCTGAAATCTACCGGTGCTGATTTGAAAAACACTGTATTTTCATTTATTCCGAATACCGCGGAAGTTTCTTTTTACGGTATGGTGGAAGGTTTGCACAGTTACATCAGGAATGTTCAGAAAGAAGCCCTCATTAACCGCAAGGATCAGTTAAGCGATGAGGAACTGGATGAATTGCTGTCTATGAACCCAAGGGTTGAGAAGCTGGCGATTAAAGATGTTAAACTGAGGACTTTTATTACTCAGGATGCTGACCGCCAGGATATGGTAGCCCATGTTTATGACACTACTTATGGTGTGATTAAAAATCATACAGATACGCTGGTAGCTGTGGACGACTCTATTGTGAGGGGGACGACCTTAAAACAAAGTATCATCAAGATCATTGACAGGCTGCATCCTAAGAAGATTGTGATTGTTTCTTCTGCGCCACAGATCCGTTATCCTGATTGTTATGGGATAGACATGTCTAAAATGGGACAATTTGTTGCATTTGAGGCCGCCATACAATTATTGAAAGCCAGAGGACTGGAACATATCATTGAGGAAGTTTATGAAAAATGTAAGGCTTCTTTATTGTTGCCTAAAGAAGAGATTGTAAACCATGTAAAGGACATTTACAGACCATTTACCCAGGAAGAGATCTCTGCTCAGATTACAAAAATTATTACGCCCACAAATATTACGGCAGAGGTTGAAGTGATTTATCAAACACTTGATAATTTACACGTAGCTTGTCCTAACCATACTGGTGACTGGTATTTTTCTGGTAATTATCCAACTCCAGGTGGAAACAAAGTGGTAAACAAGGCTTTTGTAAACTGGAAAGAAGGAAACAACCAAAGAGCTTATTAGATTGTAAGTTTTAGGTTTAAAGTTATAAGTGGTGGAATTAATTCCATCACTTTTTTTATGCATAAAACTTCAGATATGTTTTGATGATCATCCAGAATGCAAAGAAGATGATGATTACGCCGGCGATTTTGTTCAGCTTTTTAACTTTGTCTTCTTTGATTTTATGGCGCAGCTTACTAGCGTAATAGCTTTTTAGTCCGTCTATGCTGAGTTGTGTAGACATGGCAATGAAAAAGCAAAAGAGTTTTTCATCGAGCTTGTTGTTTAACTTTACTGAAATGATACTACTTACAATTACCCAAAACATCAATGTAGAAGGTGTAAGAATACACATCAGAAATCCTTTGAGGAGATAGCCCCTTTTACTTACCTTTTTTAGGGTCTGGGTATCAAATTTGACTTCTACGGCTGCAAAAAGATAGTAAATTCCTACAGCAAGTAGAAATAGCCCGCCTATTACGCCAATATATTTGTCGAAACTGGCCTGATAGGTAAAAAGTTCGCTACCGAAAAGCACGATAGCTATTAAAATTACATCGCTGATGATGACACCCAGTGCTAAAGAAAATCCGGCTTTGAATCCCTTTTCAATACTTGTCTTAATCATCGAGAAAAATACGGGACCCGTTAAGAACGAAGAGATTATCCCTGCACCTACCCCTAATAATACTGCTTCAAACATCTAATCCTTTTATTCTGATTTATGTATTAACGTATAATAATCTGCTAATATGCGATTTTATACCTTAATACTACCTTTTTTATTATTGTACAAACTGATGAATTTTTTATTAGTTTAGCCAACTTAACGAAACTATATATAACCAATGAGTTCAGAACAATCACAAACTAAGTGGGCACAATTTATACCCTTAGTTACCGTATTCTTTTTTTGGGGCTTTGTGGCTGCAAGTAACGATGTATTGATTCCTGTATTTAAGCAGGCATTCAATTTATCTCAAAGTCAAAGTCAGTGGGTATCTCTTGCCTTTTACATTGCTTATACTGTAGGTGCATTAATTTATAATGGTGTTTCTGTAGTTATGAAGCAGGATTTGGTAAATAAAATTGGATATAAGAACGGTTTGGCTTTAGGTTTGGTGATTTCTGCCGTTGGTACGTTATTGTTCTATCCTGCAGCAAATTTAGGTTCCTTTCCTTTAATGTTATCGGGGTTGTTCATTGTTGCTTTGGGATTCTCTTTGCAACAAACCGTTGCCAATCCATTAGCTATTGCGTTAGGGCCTATTAAAACAGGTTCTCAACGGTTAACAATGGCAGGAGGGATCAATAACTTTGGTACTACAATTGGTCCGCTGATTGTAAACGTGGCTATTTTTGGTACAAATGCCAATGCAACCAGCGACATCAGTATAGAAAGTGTTAAAATTCCGTATTTAATATTGGGTGCTGCCTTTATTCTGGTTGCCATATTTTTGAAACTATCTTCACTTCCAGACAGACCTACTTTGGTTGAAGCTGTTACCGAAGACGCCTCACTGAAAGGATCCGCGTTAAGGTATCCTCAATTGGTAATGGGGATGATTGCAATTTTTGTTTATGTAGGGGTAGAGGTTTCTACAGCCAGTAATTTACCTGCTTACATGGAGAAAAACCTCGGGTTTGCCATTAAAGACATTGCACCATATATCTCTTTGTATTGGGCGAGTATGATGATTGGTCGTTGGACAGGAGCTGTAGAAGCTTTCACAGACAAAGTTAGTCTTCAAAAAATACTGAGGTGGGTTGCGCCATACCTGGCGTTTGGGATATTTTTGGGTGCGAATGCGATTGCTGATCATGATTTGGCTCCGTTTTATATTTATGCCTTAATTATTCTGGTATTGATTATTGCTGATACGGCCAGTAAAGGTAATCCCGCAAGGATGTTACTGATCTTTTCTTTTGTAGGCATTACCGCACTGGTTATTGGAATGTTTACGCACGGTATGGTGAGTGTTTATGCAATTACCAGTGTAGGCTTGTTTTGCAGTACTTTATGGCCGTGTATCTTTACTTTAGCCGTAAGCGGTTTGGGTAAAAACACAAGTCAGGGCAGTAGCTTTTTAATCATGATGATCATGGGTGGAGGTATCATCAGCTGGCTTCAGGGCTATGTTTCTGAATACACAGGTATTCAATATAGTTACATTGTTGGTGTACTGTGTTTTGCTTACCTGGCATTCTATGCCTGGAAGGTAAGCGGTATTTTAAGAAAACAGGGGATTAGTTTTGACCGCAAGATAGCTGGCGGACATTAATATATAATACCGTAATTTTGCAGCCACAGAAGGATACTTCTGTGGCTTTTTTATTAAACGAATGACAGTAAAACCAAGCTTCGACCACATTTTTATGAACCTGGCTACCGACCTGGCAGCGCGCTCACACTGCGTGCGTGCACATGTTGGGGCCGTATTAACCAAAGATACCCGCATTATTTCGATTGGATATAATGGTCCGCCTGCAGGAACACACAATTGTGATGAGGAGTGGCCTGATACAGGCTGTACCAGGGACTCCAGGGGCAGTTGTTCTCTTGCCCTGCATGCAGAGGAAAATGCGATTTTGTACGCCACTAAAAATGGCTCCAGAATTGAAGGTGCTACTTTGTATACTACCTTATCGCCTTGCATTGCCTGCGCACGCTTAATCTTGTCGTCCGGAATCAAAATTGTGATCTATAGAGACTCATATGCTGCTTATAAGGGACTTCCAAGTGATGAAGGTGTTGATTTCTTAAAAAGATTCGGCGTTGAGGTGAATAAATATTAACTTTGTCCATGCTAGAAAAAATCATTATTCTCGATTTTGGATCCCAATACACACAATTGATAGCACGACGCGTACGCGAGCTGAATGTTTATTGCGAAATACATCCTTTTAATCACCTTCCTGAAATAACGCCGGACGTTAAAGGTATCATCCTTTCAGGTAGTCCTTATTCTGTACGTCAGGACGATGCTCCACAGATTGATCTTTCCAATTACCACGAAAAATTCCCTGTGCTTGCTGTTTGTTATGGTGCACAATATATTGCCCAGCACATGGGCGGGGAAGTTCAGGCTTCTACTATCCGTGAATACGGAAGGGCGAATTTGAACTATGTACAAACGGAGAATAAGCTACTGAGTAAAATAGCACTGGATTCACAGGTATGGATGTCTCATGGCGATACCATCACGGTTATTCCTGATAACTTTGAAATTATTGCCAGTACCGATACTGTACAATGTGCTGCTTACCAGGTTAAAGGTACCTCTACGTATGCCATCCAGTTTCACCCGGAAGTTACCCACAGTACGGATGGAAAGCAGTTACTGGAAAACTTTTTGGTAGACATTTGCGGTTGTGCGCAGGATTGGACTGCTGATCTTTTTGTAGAGACTACCATTGCCAATTTACAGGAACAACTGGGAGACGATAAAGTAGTACTTGGTCTTTCTGGTGGTGTAGATTCTAGTGTTGCAGCAGTATTGCTGCACAAAGCTATTGGCAAAAACCTGCACTGCATTTTTGTAGACAATGGTTTGCTGAGAAAAGATGAATATGAAGCTGTTTTAGAGCAGTATAAACATATGGGCTTAAATATTACGGGAATTGATGCCAAAGAGCGCTTTTTAAGTCAGCTAGCCGGTGTTACTGATCCAGAACTTAAGCGCAAAGCAATAGGCCGGGTATTTATTGAAGTTTTTGATGATGCCGCACATGAGGTTCAGGATGTGAAATGGCTTGCACAGGGTACCATTTATCCTGATGTGATAGAATCTGTATCTGTAAAAGGCCCTTCCGCTACCATTAAATCTCACCATAACGTTGGAGGATTGCCGGACTTTATGAAATTAAAGGTTGTTGAGCCTTTAAACACACTTTTTAAAGATGAAGTACGAAGAGTAGGTAAAACGCTGGGTATCGCAGATGTGATCCTTGGTCGCCATCCTTTCCCGGGGCCTGGTTTAGCCATCAGGATTCTTGGAGATGTAACCCAGGAGAAAGTAGATATCCTTCAGGAAGCTGATGCCATATATATCAATAATTTAAAAGAAGCTGGTTTATACGATCAGGTGTGGCAGGCTGGTGCCATTTTCCTTCCGGTGCATTCTGTTGGGGTAATGGGTGATGAGCGTACATACGAAAACGTGATCTGCTTAAGGGCTGTAGAATCAGTAGATGGAATGACTGCCGACTGGTGTCATCTGCCTTACCCTGTACTCGCAAAAATTTCGAACGAAATCATAAATAAAGTAAAAGGGATTAACCGCGTTGTATATGATATCAGCTCAAAACCACCTGCAACAATTGAGTGGGAATAGGTTCTTAATTCTAATATTTATCGGGTTGTGTTTTTCGGCATGTTCGCCGAAAATACAACCCGTTGTTAAGCAACCCTCTGCCCAGACAACTAAGGTGGAGCCTCCGGTTGTTAAGAAATTTACGGAAGCAGAAATCTCTTTACTGGTTCCATTTAAGCTGAATACACTACATCTTAAAACTGCAAGTAAGGGGGAAGTTGACAAAGCTTCCATGGCCATAGATTTTTATCAGGGCGTAAAGCTTGGTATAGACTCTGCGGCGGCATTGGGCTTTAATTTTAAACTAAATGTATTGGATACCGAGGATGACCATACACAGCTGGCGGACTTGCAAAATAGTGGTAAACTGAAACATAGTAACCTTTTGATTGGCCCCGTTTTTCCTGATGGAATTAAGTACATGCGTACGTATGCCTTAGCGCATAACTTGTATGTGGTTTCTCCTCTGGCGGCCAGTCAGCCCGAAGAGTTTGGAAATCCTAACTTAATTTCTATCGTAAATAATGTTGATTTGCATGCCGCAAAAATTGGCAATTATATCGCTTCTAAATATCTTCCTGCCGGTACCGTCGTGGTGCTAATTAATCCTAAGAAATCTGATGATGAAGTTTTAGGGAGTCCTTTACGCGATTATTTTAAAAAGGGTAAGGGGATAAAATTTGTTTTTGAAGAATATGCATCTGTATTTACTTTAGAAACAAAACTGCAAAAGGGAAAAAAATATGTAGTGATGCTTAGTTCAGCTGATCAGTCTTTTGTAGCAGCCACGCTGGATAAATTGGTGAAGATGAAACAGCGGGGTTTTAATGCTGATCTTTTTGGTCACCCTAACTGGCTAAAACAAAACTACAATATAGATAAACTCCAGGCTTTAAATACAATTGTAAGCTCGTCTTACAGGGTGGATTATAAAAGTCCTGCTGTGATCGCATTTGTGAAAAAATATCGTGCCCAATTTAAATTTGAGCCAGATGAGTATTCTTTTAAAGGTTTTGATATAGGTTTTTATTTTGCAAGGCAATTGGCCAAGTATGGTCCTGATTTTCAAAAGTACCTTACAAAATCTCCCTATAAAGGATTACACAATTCATTTTCTTTTGTGTTTGATGAGAAAAATGGATACATTAATACCAGTCTGCAATTGCTGAATTACAGAAATTATGCATTAATTCCGGTATTATGAAAGTAGAACATCAGATCAGGGCTTTTGAACAATTGCTGGCACAGTATGATGGCACTATGCCCCTACACAGATTTCTGGTTGCCTACTTTAAAAAAAATAGACAAATGGGTTCATCCGACAGACGTTGGGCGAGCAGGTATGTCTATAGTTTTTTTCGGCTAGGCAGGTCATTAGCAGATTTGTTGCGCAGAGATCCTGTACAGCGATTGGCGATTGCTGATTTTTTATGCAATGCCAGTCCGAGTTTGGTTATAGAGCAATACTTGCCCGAACTGTTGGAGCAAGTTAGCCTTCCGGTAGCGGCCAAATTGGTGTTGATCCAGGATTTATATCCGGATTTTAAATTGAGCGAGGTATTCGCTTTTACAAACCATCTATCTGAAGGCATAACAACTGAAGCTTTTTTAAATTCTTATTTTACACAGCCTGATCTTTTTATACGGGTAGCGGAGAAACATAGTCATCAGATGTTGGAGCTGCTGCAGGAAGCGCAGGTTGACGCAAAAGAACTTGGGCCAACCACTTTTTCTTTGCCGAACGGAACCAAATTGGAAAAGATCCTTCCGGAACAAAAGTATTACCAGGTGCAGGATCTTTCTTCACAAAAGACAGGCGCCCTTTTTCAGCCAAAAGCATATGACTATTGGTGGGATTGTTGTGCTGCATCGGGCGGTAAATCATTGCTCTTGCACCAACTGGAACCTAAAGTTCAATTGCTGGTAAGTGATTTACGTGAAAACAGCTTACATAACCTTGATGAACGCTTTCAGGTTGCCGGACTAAAAAAATACCAGAAAAAAGCTTTAGACTTATTGCAGAACAACGAGCAGGACCTTCACGACTATGAATTTGACGGGATTATCCTGGATGCGCCATGTTCGGGTTCTGGTACCTGGGGCCGTACGCCGGAGATGCTGAGCCAGTTTGAAGTACATAAAATTGGGTATTTCTCAAAGCTGCAGAAAAGCATAGCCGCTAACGTGATCAAGTACCTGAAACCAGGAAAGCCCTTGATTTATATTACCTGTTCTGTTTTTAAAGAAGAGAATGAAGAGGTAGTTGGCTACATTGAATCTCTTGGTTTAAAAGTGGAAACGATGGAGATCATTGGTGGTTATCAGGACAAGGCAGATACCATGTTTGCTGCAAGGCTGATTAAGCTATAGGGTAGGATAAATACGGTTTGCTCTGGTATGTATTTAGAGACCTGTATTGTTTCTGAACAATTTGATGGCTATAGCCAGTAAAATGATACCAAAAGCTTTTCTCAGTACACCCAGGCCTGATTTGCCCAGTAGCTTCTCTAGCTTATCGGTGTTTTTTAGTACAATATAAACAAAGACCATGTTGATCATGATCCCCGCAATGATATTCTGAGTGGCATATTCTGTTTTGAGCGACAGGAGGGTAGTCATTGTTCCAGCGCCTGCAATGAGTGGAAATGCCAGGGGAACGATAGATACTGTTTCGGGTGCATCGCCTTCTTTAAATATCGTAAGTCCTAATACCATTTCCATAGCGATGCAGAAGATGACCAGGGAGCCAGCGATGGCAAAGGATTCTACATCCAGTCCAATAACTTTTAACAGGGTTTCTCCTGCAAAAAGAAAGATAATCATCAGTACTGTTGCTACGATGGTCGCCTTTTCAGATTCTATATGGCCGGCAGATCTGCGGAGTTGTATTACTACTGGTATAGAGCCTAATATGTCAATTATGGCAAATAATACCATGGAAGTAGAAAGAATCTGGCGGTAATTAAAATTTAAAGCTTCCATAAACAGGCTGATTTAAAAACAAAGGTAAAAGTATTTGGCAATTAGCCTAAATGATTTATAAACAAAACGTCCCGGGATTAATTAAAATTCCGGGACGTTTAAATATTTAAGTATGATTATTCTCCTGGCATTTTAGGTGCTGGTGGATCTACCGGATCAACAGTTACGCCAGTTTTTCTTAATATTGAACGTTTTTTGCTGTAGCCAAAGTAGATGATGAAGCCTAAGGCTAACCACACAAATAACCTTAACCAATTTTCCCAACCTAAGCCAAAGATCATAGCGCCACAAGCGATTACGCCCAAAATAGGAATTACTGGGACCCATGGCGTTTTAAATTCGCGTGGAAGTTCCGGATTGGTTTTTCTAAGAATAATTACAGCTACGCATACCAGCATAAAGGCAAACAAAGTACCAATACTGGTCATGTGGCCTACAATATCTCCCGGCACAAAGGCAGCGAAAACACCTACAAGAACAAGGATTACTAGATTTCCTTTGTAAGGTGTTTTGAATTTAGGATGCAACTGAGAAAATACAGCTGGCAATAAACCATCTTTACTCATAGAGTAGAATACTCGGCTCTGACCTAAAAGCATCACTAAGATTACAGATGAAAACCCAGCCAGGATAGCTACAGTTACTGATTTGCTTAACCAGCTGTACGTTGCAGGCATTCCTTCTTTAATGGCAGCAACAACAGATGCTTCACCACCTTTAGTAGGATCTCTAAAGAACTCTAAAGGCGCTAAACCTGTTAAAACGTGTGCGAACAAAATGTAAAGAACAGTACAAACAGCCAATGAACCCAATATGCCAATTGGCATGGCTGTTTTAGGATTTTTAGTTTCCTGTGCAGCTGTACTTACTGCATCAAAACCGATAAAGGCAAAGAATACGGTACCGGCTGCCCCGAGAATACCCATGATACCGCCAAAGTTATAGGTTATTCCCTGGTGATCTGTGTAAGTTGTTGCTTCAGGGATATAAGGGGTATGATAAGAAGAGTTGATATAACCCCATCCCAAAACAATGATCATAATTACAATGGCTACTTTAACAATCACAATGATGTTATTTACCAAAGCAGATTCTTGTGTGCCTTTGATTAGCAAAAGGCTCAATAGTGTTACAATAAAAAGGGCTGGTAAGTTTATGATTCCAGATACGCCATCAACGGAAGTTTGAAAAGGCGAGTGGCATAGTGCATAGGGGATTGGGCTCACGCCGACGACCTCTACAAGAAAATTATTAAGGTATTCACTCCAGGCAATTCCCACAGTGGCAGCGCCAACGGCATATTCGAGAATTAAATCCCAGCCAATGATCCAGGCTACAAGTTCGCCCATGGTAGCATAAGTGTAGGTATATGCACTACCGGAAATAGGGATGGAAGATGACAATTCTGCATAGCATAAACCGGCTAAAGCACAGCCAATAGCGGCAACGATGAAACCAATGGTTACAGATGGTCCTGCATTTTGAGCTGCGGCAGAGGCGGTGCGCACAAACAGACCAGCACCAATAATTGCACCAATACCCAATGCAACTAAAGAACCTGCCGTAAGTGTACGCTTTAGACTCTTTTCAGACTCAGAAGCATCTGACATAAGCTGTTTAATTGATTTCTTTAAAAAAAGACTCATAAAGTGTTGTTTAGTTATGTTAAGTTATTCTGAAGATCAAACCTAGAGAAATTTATCTATAAATAAAAGAGATAGCGAACAAAACACCCATTAATGATGCATTTGTTTGGCTAAACTTTCAAATAAAACGCCTGATTTTTGAATATCTATGGTTTTTATGGTTGTGCTTGCTTGTTGAACTCCTTTTTTTGTCTCAATTTTTGCGGTAGTTGCTACATCTACTGCGATATATGGTGCAATAACTAGTGATACGATAGACATTAATTTAATTAAGATGTTCATTGATGGGCCGGAGGTATCTTTAAAAGGGTCACCCACGGTATCACCGGTAACGGATGCCTTGTGTGCCTCTGATTTTTTATAGTGCATTTGGCCATTAATCATTACCCCTTTTTCAAAGGATTTTTTAGCGTTGTCCCATGCTCCACCAGCATTACTCTGGAAAATTCCCATCAACACACCAGATACGGTTACACCAGCAAGCAAACCGCCTAAGATCTCTGCAGAGCTTACCAGTTGAAATACATCTTTAAAGCCAAAGCCTACAATAATTGGAACCAATAGTGCAATGGCTCCGGGCAGCATCATTTCACGAATGGAGGCTTTGGTTGAAATGGCTACGCACTTCTCGTATTCTGGTTTTGCTTTATATTCCATAATTCCGGGGATCTCGCGAAATTGCCTGCGGACTTCCTGAACCATATCCATAGCTGCTTTGCCTACGGCAGCAATGCATAAAGCTGAGAAGATAAATGGAATCATAGCACCCACAAAAAGACCCGCAAGGACGGGTGCTTTATAGATATCTATAGCATCAATGCCTGCTACACCCACAAAAGCAGCAAAAAGTGCAAGGGAAGTTAAAGCAGCCGAGGCAATGGCAAAACCTTTTCCTGTTGCTGCCGTGGTATTACCAACGGCATCCAGATTATCCGTGCGCTCACGAACTTCTGGTGGTAGCTGACTCATTTCGGCAATACCGCCGGCGTTATCGGCGATTGGGCCAAAGGCATCAATGGCAAGCTGCATCGCTGTGGTGGCCATCATTCCTGCTGCTGCAATAGCTACGCCATACAATCCGGCAAAGGCATAGGAGAAAATGATGCCGGCTGCCAATACTAAAATAGGAGCTACGGTAGATTTCATCCCGACTGATAAGCCACCGATGATATTTGTTGCGTGGCCGGTGCCAGATTGTTGTATAATTGAATTTACGGGTCCCTTGCCCATAGCCGTATAATACTCTGTAATGATGCTCATTAAGGTGCCCACAATTAGTCCCACGATAATGGCATAGAAAACATCCATACTGCCAAAGTTTACACCACGCAACTGTAGCTGGGCAGGCAGCATGGCATTTACAATAAAATAGGATGCAATGGCAGTTAACACGATTGAGCTCCAGTTACCTAAATTTAAGGCATTTTGAACGTTGGAATCTTCTCCCTTTATACGTACAAACCAGGTGCCTACGATAGAAAATAGAATCCCGAGTCCGCAGATGACCATCGGTAAAAGCACAGGAGAAAAACCATTTAATCCATCAACAGCGATACCGTTTAACTTTTCTACTGCAATTTCCTGTCCAAGTACCATCGTAGCTAGAATAGTGGCCACGTAGGAGCCAAATAAATCTGCACCCATCCCGGCTACGTCACCAACGTTGTCACCCACGTTATCGGCTATCGTTGCGGGGTTTCGTACGTCATCTTCAGGAATACCTGCTTCTACTTTGCCCACCAAATCTGCACCTACATCTGCTGCTTTGGTGTAAATACCACCACCTACTCTGGCAAATAAGGCGATGGATTCTGCGCCAAGTGAAAATCCGGTAAGCACTTCTATGGCAGTTTTCATTTCTGTGCTGTTGGCATCAACAACATTGAATAAATGCAGAAAAACAATAAATAATCCGCCAAGACCAAGAATGGCCAATCCGGCAACACCTAAACCCATCACCGTACCTCCGGTAAAGGAAACTTTTAAAGCTTTAGCTAAACTTGTTCTTGCTGCCTGTGTAGTGCGTACGTTTGCTTTTGTGGCAGCGCTCATACCAATATAGCCTGCCGTTGCAGAAAATACAGCGCCGATAATAAAGGCCAGAGCAATGATCCAGCTAGAATGCAACGCTACGCCATTTACTTCATGAATGGTTCCGGAATAGGCTAGTAAAGCCGCAGTGAAAACTACAAAAATGCTCAGCACTTTCCATTCGGCTTTTAAAAATGCCATGGCTCCGTCTGCAATGTAGCCGGCCAGTTCCTGCATGTTGGCATCGCCAGCATCCTGCTTGTTTACCCAGGCACTTTTTACGGCCATGACCAGAATACCGATTAGACCCAATACGGGTATGAAATAGATTAAATTGTTTTGTAAAAACTCCATAAGATTTATAATTTGGTTAGACAAAAATAAGAGAGTTATTGACATATGCAACATTTAAAGCATTGAATTGATTGATGTTTGAGGTTTTTTGGATGTACATTAAATTGAAATTATAGTACATAGAATTGAAATGCGAAGCCAGTAATTTCGTTGAATGGGTACAGCCCAAATTAACCAAATTATAAACCTTTTATGTTCAACAATGAAAATTATTTTAACTCTTTTTCTCTTTCTGGGCCTTTTTGTCCAGAAAACTTATGCGCAAACCTATACTGTTGCCGCCCTTCGCACACTTGCTGCGCCACAGGAAAGTGTAATTTATCAAACTACAGATTATGGGGGTGGGTTATGGAATTACTCTGCTGCAACAGGTGCTACAGACAATACCGGGACCATACTTGTGAGTACAATAACTGGCGGACGCTTTAAGCGCATATTTAGCGGAGAACTCAATATTCTTTGGTTTGGTGCTAAGGGAGATGGGGTTACCAACGATGTTCCTGCCTGGACCTTGGCTAAAGCTGCGCTGCCGCCAGAGGGTGGAACCATATATTTCCCGAAAGGCAGGTATATGTCTGATGCAAATGGTTGGCAGGTTTACAGAAATAACCTTTATATGCGGGGCGACGGCATAAATACCACTTATTTATTGACACCTGAACCCAGTAATGCATCAGGAATAAGCCTGGCGCCTTATCGCGATGCGGGTTGGAGCTTAAATCCTGCTACTTTGTATACGTATGTTGATTCTGCAGCGGTGGGACAAGGTTGGATAAAGTTGAAACCAGGGCAGGATAAAACCCCGTTTAAAAAAAATACTGTTTTCTTTTTTAATGCCGGAGCAAACTACTACGACCAATTTTATGGAGAGTTTCAGGTGATTGATACCGTAGTAGGGGACAAACTATATCTAAAATATAATTTTTCAAAAGACTATACAGCCGCAAGAAGTTCCTGGAACGGAACCTTAACGGCAGACTTCACGCCACCGGCGGTAAATGCCACAGCGGTAGCGCAGATCACAAATCCTCCTGCAGCGGGGGCAAACGTAGCCGTTTCACTTGGAAATGACTTATATCAGGTTACTGCGCAATCGGGTACCAGTGTAACACTTAAAAATTTAGGTAAGGGAAACGGTACGGCTGTGATTCCTACGGGTACTAAGGTTTATAAAGCCAGAGCTGTGTACCTCACGCCTTCTACTGCGTATAACACAATTGTGGAGGATATGACCATCGAAGGACACCGAAAGGCGGTTGTGGTAGCCAATTCCGTAAAGTCATATTTTAACCGGGTAAGGTTTGTCTATCACGACGGGGCCGCGGCTGGTGGAATATGGCTGGATGGAGATGGGGGCAGAGATTTTATCATGTACAATAGCGAGGCGTATTCAGATGTAATTAAAGGATCGCAAATGGCCCGTAGCTTTGGTGATATTAAATACAAAACATGCAAATTTTTTCAGTCTACGCTGGAATTCTCTGAATTTAATTACAATTTCGACGTAGAAGACTGTGATATTCATGTGCATAAAGTAAACGATACTATACCTGTAAATTATGCCATCAACGTGGGACAGTCTACTAGTAACGGAAGAATATACAACAACAGAATATTTGTTTCTGACGCGAATAACGCTATCATCGCAAGCGACATTCTGGGGTATAAAGCATCTTCAAGGGCTTCTATGCTAATCAGTAAAAATATCATTTATGCTAACAGGTGTGCATCTGCCATTTCGGTTTATGGATCGGGAACGGTTTCTGTTGAAGACAACTCCATCATAGGAAATGTAAATAGTATTTTCGGGGGCTCTGATGCCATACTTTATGGAGCAAGCAGCCAGGTTGACGTAAACGACAGATTTGTGTTTGGTTCTTCTTTAATAATCAAAAGAAACACATTTGTTGGTTACGCCAATACGTTTTCCAACCGTACTGACCCTGTAAACCTGGACATAGAAGATAACATTGTCAGTTTATTTGGCCCTGGCTATGTATCGGATGTAAGTGGATTGACCTTAGGTAATATTATTAAAGGGAGCGTGGCAAGTGTAACACCAACCTTAACTGTACCTGCGGAACGGATGGTGATTAAAAATAACTTATTTAAAGGATGGAATTATACTCCCTTTTCAATTAACCTGCAGCGCCCTGTAAATAGTCGTGTGGATGTATCTAATAACAGGTTTATCGATCAGGTGGGCACTTATCGTGCAGATAAAGATTTCGTAGTGAACCTCCACGATGCAAATGCTGTAGTGTATGCCGGGGTAAATTATCTCCCGCTTGTAAAAAGTCCCGATATTGATTGGAATATGTACACAGAATTTGTGAAACGGACTAGCGGGACGCTGTTACCCCTTGACGTTACTGTAGGAAAGCAATTATTAAAGGACATCTATTTTAACAACATGCGAGATAAAATCGAAATGATTAATCCAATGCTTGGGAACGCGGCGGCATCTAAAGTGCCTTTATTGGGATGGGAAAGGTCAGTTTATAAGGCTTTTGCGGGCATGATGCTTACAGATTCGGATTTTACCAAAACTACTGGTTGGAAAGGAAACGGCACGAGTAAATACGGTGTTATAGGGCAGGTAAAGGATTTCGATTATACCAACTTTGGCCTTTTTGTAAATCTTACGGCCGCGGGAACAGTTACCAATGGAGGATACATCGGTACCTATAGCGGGAATGGGGCCTCCTCTTATTTAATCCGTAAAAACGGTACTACCTTAACCGGGATCGGCCTCTCAACCATTGCTACCTCTTATACAGAAGCTCCCGGGTTTATATTTTCCGGCCAAACCATAGGAAGTCAGCTTAATTTTGTTGATGTAACTACTAAGCCTAAAACCAGTAATACGAGTTTGCCTGTTCAGCTCAGTTCCAGTCCAGAAGCTAACCTTGCTATACTTGCCCAGGGTTCTTCTGTATTGTCTGCCATAAACAATTTCTCTGACGCAACTTTGGGCGGTTACGGGGTAACGAAATTTCTAAACCTGACAGAAACCCAAACGCTCGACCAAATTACGTACAATGCAATGGTTAGCCTTGGCCGCGCAACACAAACCAATCCTGCATATGTATTGAGCACAGTTGACTTAAGAGAAGGTAAGACGCCCATAACTAATCCAACTTCTACCGCAATTTCCAAAGCAATATTAAATAGTACTTACCCAATGGCCGTTAAGGGACAACGTATATACTGTCCCAATGTTTCTACCGGACCATTAGTGTATGAAAAGGCTGATAATACAGGGGAATGGTTTTTCTATGCTTATACACCAGTATTATAAGTGCCTAAGTTTAAAATTGCAAAGCCAGTGGATGTCATCTTTCACTGGCTTTTTTTTGCTATTCACTCCAATGTGTTATATTTTTAAATATCTTAGCCAAACCAATAACCGACAAACTAAACTAACTCAAATGAATACAGAAAACCAGGGCCATTCTTTTAAAAGGGAATTGGGGCTTTTAGATGGTACCATGCTTGTAGTGGGCTCTATGATTGGCTCCGGAATATTTATTGTGAGTTCGGATATTGCACGACAGGTAGGCTCGGCGGGTTGGCTTATTCTGATCTGGGTGCTGACCGGGATCATAACGGTTATTGCTGCGGTAAGTTATGGCGAATTAAGCGCTATGTTTCCTAAAGCAGGCGGGCAGTACGTATATTTAAAAGAATCTTATAACAAGCTTATTGCATTTTTGTATGGATGGAGTCTTTTTGCAGTAATCCAGACAGGGACTATTGCGGCAGTAGGTGTAGCTTTTTCAAAGTTTGCGGCCTATTTATATGAGCCCTTTAGCGAGAACAATATTTTATGGCAGAATGGAGATTTTAAATTGCATGCTGCGCAGCTGGTTTCTATTGTAACCATTGTATTGCTAACCTATGTGAACAGCAGGGGAGTGAAAAATGGTAAGCTGTTGCAGACTTTTTTAACCATTATCAAGATTCTTTCTTTACTTGGGCTTGTTGTATTTGGTTTATTGCTGGGCGCCAAAGCTGAAATCTGGAATGCCAATTGGGTAAATGTGTGGAGTCCGAGATCATTTAATTTGGAAACTATGCAATGGACATCAATTGGAGGCTCTGCTTTGCTTTCCGGAATTGCTGCGGCAATGGTGGGTTCTGTATTCTCTGCTGATGCCTGGACGGGCGTGACTTTCATTGCCGGTGAAATTAAAAATCCACAGCGTAATGTAGGTTTGAGTTTGTTCTTCGGTACATTTATAGTCAGTGTGATTTATATTTTAGCCAACCTGATGTACCTGGCTGTATTGCCTCTGGATTCCATAACAACAGCAAAATCTGACCGGGTGGCTGTGGTTGCGGCACAATATATTTTTGGGGAAGCGGGGACCATTATTATCGCTGTGATGATTATGATCTCTACTTTTGCCTGTAACAACGGATTAATTATGGCTGGTGCACGGGTATATTACACCATGGCCAAGGATGGCTTGTTTTTTAAAAAGGCCGGCGTGTTGAACCGTTTTGATGTGCCTGAATGGGCACTATGGGTGCAGGGCGCATGGGCATCTGCTTTATGTTTGACTGGAAGGTATGGTGATTTGCTTGACTTTGTAGTTATAGTGGTAATGATATTTTACATTTTAACCATTTATGGTATTTTTATTCTACGTCGTAAGATGCCAAATGCCGAGCGCCCGTATAAGGCATTTGGATACCCATTTTTACCTGCTTTATACCTTATTATTGCTACAGCATTTTGCATAGCTTTATTGATTTATAAAAGAGAGACCTGTGGGTGGGGTGTAGCCATTATGCTTGCCGGAATTCCTGTTTATTACCTTACCCGCCAGAAAGAGGAATTGTTGCCAGGCGAGTAAACAGGACATTGTTGCCAATATTTATTTTTAAAGCTGTATTTTTGCAGAAAAGAAAAGCAATTGGGCACACTATTAGATTCAGGCATTAAAGGCTACAACAATTACGGTACACATCTAAAAGAGAAGTACAAGGGACAGCGTGTGTTTAAAACCATTGTTGACGGAGGCTTTACCTGTCCTAACCGCGATGGAAGTAAAGGCTATGGTGGCTGTACCTATTGTAATGTAGATTCTTTTACACCCGAGCTTTCCCGTAAACTACCTACCATCCGTGAACAACTGGAACAGGGAATGGAGCGTGGCAAGCGGTTTTATAAAGCTGATAAATTTATTGTTTACTTTCAGCCCAATACCAATACTTATGCGCCCACACATTATTTGAAAATGATGTATGACGAAGCTTTGTCCATCAATACCGAAGATGTAGTTGGCTTTTCTGTAGGTACCCGTCCGGATTGTATAGATGCCGAAAAAGTTGCGCTGTTGGAAAGTTATACGGATCGGTTTGATGTGGATTTGGAAATGGGTATGGAGTCTATTTATGATGAAACATTAAACCAGATCAACAGGGGTTGTAGTCACGGTGAATTTGTTGCTGCAGTTGAGTTGCTTGCAAACAGTAAACTTGACCTATGTGTGCATACCATTTTTGGTTTTCCCTGGGAAACAGAAGAAATGATGTTGGGTTATGTACATGAAATTAACAGGTTTCCGCAGATTAAGTTCGTTAAATTTCATCACCTTCATATTGTTGAGGGATCTATTATGGGTGTTAAATTTAAAAAGGAGCCTTTTAAGCTATTCAGTTTAGAAGAATATACTGATTTGCTTTGCAAACTGATTCCATTATTACGCCCGGATATTGTAATTCAACGTTTGTTCGGGATTTCTGACTGGGATTTGCTGATTGCACCCAATTGGGGGCTAAATAAATCGTCCATTCAAACCTATATTGATAAGGAGATTGAGCGGAGAGGAATTGTACAAGGTTCTGAGTACCGTTCTTAGTCTCTTTAAATACTGCCGAAAAGTTCAATTACCTTTTTTGTGCGGTAGTTAAATATTTGCTGGATTTTGTTGGCGACATAAATTTTATTTACCGCGCGGCCAATGATGCCTACTGGCATCCCATAGGTTAGTATGTCATTCATTTCTACTCCTCCCGGTATTTCTTTAAAATGATGTTGATGGTGCCAAAATTGATAAGGCCCGAAGCGCTGCTCATCAATAAAGTATTGTTCATGTTCTACATGGGTGATTTCTGTCATCCAGTCCATTTTTATACCAAGCATTGGCGATACTTTATAAGTTATGATCATGCCGGCATACATTTTATCCTCAGCCTTTAATCCTGATGTAACTTTAAATGCCATTTCGGGTGGCGTAATCTTTTGCAAATTCAAAGGAGATGAAAAGAAGTCCCAGGCCGCACTTAACGAAATAGGGATATTTTGATTGAATTTTAGATGATATGCTTGCATAATAATCAAATGTACGGACTAAAAGTAGAATTTTTAAATCCTGAATGGTATATACAACCGAAAGTCTCTTTTGTTAGCTGTATTCTGAAATTATTTTTTTTGCTTGTGATTTTTCTAAATGTTGCATAAAAAAACCTGTAATTATGCTAAAGTCACAAATTAGTAAGTGTAAAATAATCTAAAATTTAGATTTTAATATAAAAACGTCCGAAAAAACAAGTAATTATTGATTGAATTGCTGAATTTTTATAAATTTTGTTTGACAAAAATTGCAATAATCCAAATTTTGTCATAGTTTAGGTCTAAATAACTAATAAAAGTAAATTTTTAACCTGTAAAACTTAATTTTATGAACAAAATTCTATTCAAACAGTTTGCGCCATTTGCAGTCTTGATGATTGTGGCTGTAGCTGCTCTTTTTGTACCATTGTTACCCAACTTTGATGAAGGGAAATACAATGCTGCTGATGTCGCATTTATCCTGATCTGTGCTGCTCTGGTTTTTCTGATGACACCTGGACTTGCATTTTTCTATGGCGGTATGGTTCATCGTAAAAATGTATTGTCAACGATGATTAAAAGTGTTGTTGCCGCCGGTGTGATTACTGTGCTTTGGACAGTAGTTAGTTTTAGTCTTGCATTTGGTGATACAATTGGTGGATTTATTGGAAATCCAACTACTTTTCTTTTCTTTCAGGGTGTAAATTCTGGTCCGGCATGGGGAACAATTCCTCTTTCCTTATTTGCTGTGTTTCAGTTGATGTTTGCAATCATTACTCCTGGACTGGTTGTTGGTGCGGTAGCTGAGCGTATTCGTTTTACTTCATACATTCTATTCACTGTATTGTTCTCTTTATTCGTGTATTCTCCATTAGCTCACTGGACATGGTCTCCTGAAGGTTTCCTTTTGAAAATGGGTGTATTGGATTTTGCTGGTGGTACAGTTGTACACATTTCTGCTGGTATGGCTGCTTTGGCAGGTGCACTAGTATTGAAACGCAGAAAATCACACATTGAGCACAAAGAAGTTCCACCTGCTAACATTCCATATGTATTAATAGGTACTGGTTTACTTTGGTTTGGATGGTTTGGTTTTAACGCTGGATCTGCACTAGGCGCATCAAGCTTAGCGGTTTCAGCATTCCTAACTACAAATACGGCAGCTGGGGCAGCAGGTTTAGCCTGGATGTTCTTTGATGTGGCCAGAGGTAAAAAACCATCTGTACTTGGATTCTGTATTGGAGCCGTTGTAGGATTGGTAGCTATCACACCTGGTGCCGGATTTGTAAGCATCCCGTCAAGTATCTTTATCGGTGCTATTGCAGCAGTAATCTCTAACCTTGTAGTTTCATGGAAACAAAAAACCAGCCTTGACGATACATTGGATGTTTTCCCTTGTCATGGTGTAGGTGGTATTGTTGGAATGTTGTTAACTGGTGTTTTTGCTACTAAAACAGTAAACAGCCTTGGTGCAGACGGATTATTCTACGGTAACCCTGAGTTCTTCTTTACTCAGCTAAAAGGTGCGGTAATTGTAATCATCTTCAGCTTTGTGGTATCCTTTATCATCTTCAAATTCATCAACCTGATTCAACCAATCCGTGTATCTTCTGAAGAAGAAGAAGAAGGACTGGACGTAAGTCAGCACAATGAAAAATACTCTCAGGGAACTTTGGTTGTAGCTACAACCGGCGCTGAAGTAGAGAATACCTCATTCTAATTTAATTTATCATCTAATATCAACCTCAAAACCAAAAAAACTATGAACTTAAAATCACTGTTAACAATAGCCTCCCTCTCATTTGCATCAGCATCTTTTGCTCAGGATTCAACCAGTACACCACTTCAGATCTCTGGATCTGTAGACACGTACTTTAAGTATGACTTTGCAAAAACAGGAAATATCGGAACTAGCTTTGCTACGGACCACAATTCGGTATCACTGGGAATGATTGATCTGGCACTGAAAAAAACTACTGGTAAAGCATCCTTTGTAGGTGAGCTGTCTTTTGGACCACGAGGACAGTACGAAACCATACCAAACGGACCTGATGGAAACTCATTTCATATTCAGAACTTGTATGTAAATTATGCATTTACCGATAAATTTTCGATGACTGCTGGTTACATGGGTACTTTTGTTGGGTATGAAGTAATTTCTCCTGTAGCTAACTTTAACTATTCAAGTTCTTATTTGTTTTATAATGGCCCGTTTCAAAATGCAGGTATTAAAGGAACGTATGCATTCTCTGACAAAGCAAGCTTAATGGTAGGTTTATTCAATGACTGGAATACTTATAGCGCTTCAAATGGCGTATCTGCAATTGGTGCTCAGTTGATGGTGGCTCCAGTTACAGGATGGTCTGCTTATTTGAACTTTTTGAATGGTGCAGATGCACTTGGAGCTTATGGAACTGTATTTGACCTAACTACTGGTTACCAGGTTACAGAAGCCTTTAAATTAGGTTTAAATGCGGCTACTTATTCTGTTAAAAACGATGGTGGTGGCTATAGTGGTGTTGCATTGTATCCACAGTATGCCTTCACTCCGTCTGTTGCTTTAGGTTTAAGAGGTGAGTACTTTACTTACAAAGGTGCAGGTACTGCTCCTGATGCCAATGTTACTTCTGTAACACTTTCTGGAAACATCAAAGCAGGTGGCCTGACCTTTATCCCTGAAGTTCGTTTTGACAACGATAAAGACTTCACTCAAGGCTTTGTTAAAAGCAATGGTTTGGCAACAAAATCTGCTGCTCAGTTCTCGCTGGCTGCTGTTTACGCATTTTAGTCTGCATAACATTTATTCAAGCCATCGGATATTTCTTCCGGTGGCTTTTTTATTTTTATATATTTACAGCATGAGGTTTTTATTATTAGGATTGAGTTTTTTATCACTGTTCACTTTAGTTGGGTTTGCGCAAGATAAACCACTGCCATATGACGACCGGGGAAAATTGATATACTATGAGGTTGTGAGCGATAAAGTTTTTGATGCAGCAACATTATACGCCAATGCAAAGGCATTTTTGAAAGCAAAAAAAATGAATTCAATTGGTTTGGATAGCGGCAGTTTAACTGCTTCTGGCAAAATGGTGATTAGTAAAACGGCTTTTAAAGTTGGTCATCCTACAGGAGAAGTTTCCTATAATTTTACTTTTGAAGTGAAAGATACAAAGTACCGTTTTTGGCTGACTGATTTTCTTTTTGTTCCATATGAGCGTGACCGATATGCAAATTTTGTCCCCTCAACAGCAAAAGGAACTCCACTGGAGGCAAATCCAGGTAAATTGAATGCGGCGGAATGGACATCTTACCAAAATGCCACAGCAAAACAGGCTCAGTCTTTTGCAACTGAATTTAAGGCCTATCTTTTTGCGCCCTTAAAAAGCAAAGCTAAGCCAAAGGAAAAAACGATTATTTCTACCAAAAGTTGGTAGGATAATTTTTTAGTGAACCATTTTATCTGCGCAGGTAGAACTTGCGAATGCTTCTGGTTTCGCCTTAAATATAAATCCCATACTTAAAATGTAGCCCATTGCTTCATTTAATGCTTTATTTGATTTAAACATAGGGTTGGTATTGATGTCTGCGTGTACTTCAAGATCTACATCGTAGAGGTCCAGCAGATCACAAACAGCATAGGCAGTTTCTATGGATTTTTGAACTTCAATGAGCATTCTTTCTTTGATGCTCATTTGTTGACTGCTTTTTTCCTGGTGGATGTACATGAACCCACCATGATGTTCTCTCAGTAAAACAATGACCGTTGCAAAATCTGTATAAGAGCCTTTTACCTGGGAGTCTGTGCCGATGCAGACTTTAAGATGATAACCGTTTTCGGTTTCTCTGACAATAGCGTGCTCAATTTCTTCTAAAATGGAGGAATGAATTACTTCTCCGCTAAATTTTTTCCATATCATATTGTTGTTTGGTTTAACAACCCGACATCAGGTTTCCTAAAGTTAGCTGGATTATATCATTAAAGCATTAATTCTCTGTTGTTTATTTGTTAACAATGATTTGGTTTTCAACACGCTACGCTAAAATAATATTCGTTATGGCGTTGAAATGCGATTTAGGGCCGTATTATTGGGTTTTAGAGATAACTTCTTCAGGAGCAGGTAGAAAGCCGTTTTCTATAAACATAAGTGTACCCATAAGCCCGCCCCAACCGTAAAACCTGGTACTGATGAGTTTTGGGTCATCTGCTGCGCCTGAAACTGAGCTCCAGTTTTCGGGAACAAAGCCTTTTCTTAGCCACTCTTTATCCAGTAAACGCTGTGATTTTTGCGCAAGATTTTTTCTGGATGCTGCTGCGTCATAATTTCTAAGGCCCAGGTAAACCAGGAAGTTCAAGGGGGACCAGACCGCGCCTTTCCAATACGCTTCTTTTTTATATTCCGGATGATTGGCACTTATAGAGGGCAGCATCCATTCTATGGCAAATTCATTTGGGTTTTCCAGATGTTCACTAATCATCCGCTGTGCCTGTTTTGCAGTAGCTACTTTGGCAATCAGGGGATAAAAGAGTGTTGGTGAAAGTACTTTGGAAAATTTGCCCGTACGGGTATGTTTGTTGAGGAAAATCCCATCTTGTTCGCTCCAAAGGTGCTGGATTGCTTTTCTAAATGTTTTAGCTCTGTTTTCCAACTCGGCCGCTTCTTTATTCTTTCCTATTGTTCTCGCAATTTCTGCCAGCGCAGCGCAGTCTGCAATATAAAGGCTGTTTAAACCCACGTCATGAAGCTCCAATAAGCCCGTCCGCGCATTAAAGTAGGTCTCTTCTGCTTCATACATGGGCGAATCATCCATGCCGCTCTCTAAAGAGGCACCCCGTTGCGTATTTAAGTAAAGGTCATTATAAGGATTGGGAGCTTTTTTAGAACCCCAGCACAATAAGCCATTGTACAGGCGGTCTTTAATCCACCAGCGATTCCAGCTCAGCATGTCTTCAAAAACTGCTTCAAGGAACCACTTCTCCCTATATTTTTTATAAATTTCTTTAATGATAAGGCTGCCAACCGGCGGCTGGGACCGGTCCATTGCTTTGCGTCCTGAGCCTTGTGATACGTTTGGCACAAAACCACCCGGTGTAAGTTCAGACAGCCCCTCTATAATGTTGGCATAAGCAAGATCCTTGTTGCCGATTAACATATGGATATAACTTTGGAAAATCGGATCCCAGCCAAAAATAGCATAACCGCCACGGTTCACATTCCAGTATCGAGAGCCTCCGGTAATAAGCCGGTCCTTTTGTGGATCGTAAAAAGTGTTGAAGTTGTTGGCGGCCGAAATGGCCTGATAAGAATTGTAAAGCTCTTTTCCGTAAGCGTTGCTCTTTATCTCATGAGCTTTGCGTCGTGATGCCATCACATTTTCTATTTCTCTCAATGTGCGTTTAGTCCCTGTAGAAATTCCCTGAGTCTTGTTGAATTTGAAAACTGTATAGGGTGTGTTTTTATTGAAATTAAAATCGGTGATAACTGTACCAGTAGGATAAACTGTGATGTTTTTGTATTGCCTGTTCCATAACATTCCTGTCGATACACAAAGTTTCGTGCGTTCGGAAGCGCCCAGCAAAGGAGTGATGAGCAGGACAAGATCATCTTCTACAGCTGCCGCCTCTATATCCACTTCAAGACCTTCCCAGTTCAATTTAACTTTAGAATAAAATGGACCTACATCGCTCGCAATTGGTCGTACGGAGGGTTGAGGTGCTGACTGGTGAAAATCAAGAACGCTTCCCATGGCCGAGCTTGCGTAATTTCCTGCAGATACCCTAAAGTCCAGTTGAATATCAAAACCGTCGGGCAGGTGAGAATAAGAGAGAATATTCATGGTATTGTATTGCCCCCATCCCCTCAACAGTGCAGTTTTTGTTTTGATGTATTCCGGGTTTTTTACGCTAGTTTGTGCTTTAGTAAAAGAGGCACTTAAAATGAAGATCAGCAGCAAAGTATATTTCATCGGTTGTCTTGTTTGCTTCAAAGCTAATCTATGACCAAGGCCAATGTAAGTACTATATTAACAATTCACTATACTATAGTTTAAAACGTATAAATAAGGCAGATAGGAAAGGATTTATCACTATATTTAGACTTCATATCTAACCAATATAAACTAAGGAATCCACATTGAAATGAGGTCTTTTTTCTTTTTCTTCTTATTTTGTACTTCATCTTGTGCGTTTGCACAAAGTCCGGACGCTACCATAAACAAGGTCATCCCTGATCTGTTATTTAACAGGTTTTCCAGTAAAGATGGCTTACCAGACAATAGAATCCGCTCTGTTTTTCAAGACCGGAAAGGCTATTTATGGGTGGGCACTATGAACGGGGTCGGTAAGTATGACGGTTATAATTTTAAAAAATACTATCACCAAAATGATCCCTCAAGTATTTCCGGAAACTGGGCCTTTGCCATTTGTGAGGATGCATCTGGAAATATCTGGATCGGAACCTTAAATGGACTGAACGTTTTTGATACCAGAAAGGAAAAATTTAAAAGCTATAAAAATATTTCCGGAGATGCCAATTCCATCTTTTCCAATAAAATTACGGCATTGTATTTTGATGGGGCTGGTAAATTATGGATAGGTACCCAGGATGGTCTTACAAAATTTGATCCCGCATCAGGTAAATTTGAAAGATTTAGACAATACCCTTTTCAGACTTACATTAGTAAAATTATCAAATCTGATGGTGATCAAATTTGGATTGGCACTGCAGAAGGGGTGGTGCATTACAATACCAGAACCAATGTTTCCAACTTTTACCGGGTGCAGGTAAAGGCCGATCCTTATGGGATTCATTTATGGTCTATGCTGGAAGATAAGGGAGATTTGTACATTGCGACTGCTGCTGATGGTTTGATTAGAATGAGTTATAATAGCCAAACAGGAAAGTACCAGCAATTTAAAGACCTTAACGAGTTTTCTGGAAGCAATATAAATTTATTGCATACTGAGGTATTTGACCTTTGCAAATCAACATCTGGTGACTTATGGTTAGCCACTGACCAGGGGCTGGCTAAAATTGAAAAACCAGGTACAACCGCGGCCCGACTGCACGTTTATAAAAATAACCCCTTAAACAACCAAAGTCTAAGTCACAATACGGTTTACCAGGTGTTTATTGACCGCAGTAATAATTTATGGTGTGGCACGGAGATGGGGTTAAACAAGTTAAATCTTAACGTACTTCCATTTCAGTATTTTACGTTTCAGGATCCTCGTTCTGAAGACCAGATTCGCAGTATATACACGGTTAATGGAAGGGATATTTGGATGGGGACAGCTAAAAATGCGCTTTATAAATATAATCTGGTGCAAAATACAACGGCGACATTTAAGTTTAACTTTGGCAATTCCGCTTATAATTCACATCGTTCGCTTTATGTAGATTCTGCCAACCAAGCATATGTAGGTACCCTGGGAGGTGCATTACGATTAAACCAGGCAAATCCTGATGCTTCGGCCAAAATTGTAGATAAAGGGGCTGTCTTTGCTTTTTTAAAGGACAGCAAAGGAAATTTGTGGCTGGGCAAAAATGACGGTTTATTACAAATTAAAAAGGATGGCTCAAAAATTGTCCATTTACACAATCCAAAAAATCCTTATGGCTTAAGTTCTTCTTTTGTACGTTCTTTATATGAAGATCACAATGGGCGGATTTGGGTAGGCTTTGAAACTTCCGGTTTAAGCTATTTTAGGCCTGAAACCGGAAAATTTACCTCTGTGGTGTCAAATCAGGCACAAGAAAAGCTCTCGGGTAATATCATTTACAGCATTGTTGAACACCCCAAAAATGTGATCTGGGCCGGTTCTGAATCGGGGCTTAATAAGTTAACCATAAGTGGAGGGCATAACGGAGCATACTCGTTACGAATTAAAAATTATTTTGAGAAAGATGGATTGTCGGATAAATCGGTAAATGGCATTTTGCCAGAAAAAGGCAGGTTTTTGTGGATTAGTTCTATTAAAGGGCTATTGCGTATGGACATAGATAAGGAACAGTTTGAACATTATTTACCGACACTAAGTTTTAGTTTTAGCTCTGCATTTAAGTTTAGTGAACATCAATTGTTGTTCGGGACATCAGATGGTCTGGTAATATTTGATCCTGATAAAATCGCTAAAAATCAGGTGTTGCCTGAAGTAACGCTATCCGAACTGAAGTTATTTAATAAAGAAGTGGCAATTGATAGCGCTTTTAATGGCGATGTAATTCTGGAGCAAAGTTTAAGTCAGACCAAAGAAATTGCGCTGAGTTATAAAAATAATGTATTTACACTCGGGTTTATAGGCCTGCATTTTTCAGATCCGGCAAACAATTCTTATGCTTACCAAATGGAGGGCTTTGATAAAGATTGGATTTATACTGCTTCGGCAGATCGCGCGGTTACCTATACCAACCTGGATCCCGGGACGTATTATTTTAAAGTAAAAGCAGCAAATAATTTTGGTAAATGGAATCAAAATCCAACAGTATTAAAAATCCATATTTTACCCCCGCCCTGGAAAACCTGGTGGGCAATCAGTATCTATTTGGTTTTAGTTACCGGATTGGTGGTAATGCTGATCAATTACCTGACCAGGCAAGCTAAACAGAAAAATGATTTTGAGACAGAGCGCTTGTTACGTTTAAAAGATGAGGCGGTACATAAGGAACAGTTGGGCTTTTTTACCAATATTACGCATGAACTCCAAACTCCACTAACGCTGATCAATGGGTCCATTGAACGCTTTTTCTATAGGAGTAACCGAGTAGCAGAACAGCCCAAGGAGGCATATTTTTTATCTATTGTGCATCAGCAATCGTCCAGACTCACTTACCTGGTAAATCAATTACTTGATTTTAGGAAAGCTGAAGCCGGACATTTAAAGAGCCAGGAAAGTTACCTGGATATCTCCGGTTTGCTAGCTGGTATTGCTGAACTTTTTGTGCCGCTGTGCGACCAGAAAAACTTAGAGTATGTGATTGAGGTGGATGAAGAGATTATAGGCTGGACGGATAAAGATAAATTGGAAAAGATTATTTTTAACCTGTTGTCAAATGCCTTTAAACATTCAGACCGCGATCAAAAGATTGTATTTGGGGTGAGCGGCGATAGTGCGAATGATACTCTTGAAATTGTGGTTAAAAACTCCGGGTGTCAGCTTACTCCAGTACAGCTTTCGCAGATTTTTGATCAGTTTTTTGTGGTAGATTCAAGTCAGAATGAAAAATATAGTAATGGAATTGGTTTAGCCTTTACACGGCAACTGGTTAAATTATTAAAAGGAAGTATAGTTGTTGTAAATGAAGAGGGCTGGATTTCCTTTAAGGCTGTACTTCCACTATCAAACTCTACCAACAGGCAGGTGGGAAGTACTTTGGAAGAACCTTTAACACATACACCATCCTATTTACTTCGGTCTATTACAGCGAATTCTGAAGACCATGAACAGATTAGCGCCAAGGAGAACAATAAAAGGGCTTTAATTGCAGAGTTAGAGGAAGCTGAGAAAAAATCCATCTTGATTGTTGAAGATGAACCTGCAATCAGGTTTTTGCTTAAAGATTTGCTGGATGAAAACTACATCCTCTATGAGGCAGAGGACGGAAGGCAGGCCATAGAATTACTTAAGATTGTAACACCCAACTTAATTATCAGTGATGTAATGATGCCCGATATTAATGGGCTGGAATTGTGTAATAAGGTTAAAAATTCGCCAGATACTTGCCATATTCCATTTATTTTACTCTCCGCAAGGGCTTCAATAGAACAAAAGACTGAAGGTTATGATGCCGGCGCGGATGCCTACATCCCGAAACCTTTTGACACGATGCATTTACTGGTGAGGGTAAGGAAATTACTGGAATACCGACAAAGATTGCATGATATTTTTAAGAAAGATGGGCCCTCTGTAAGTTTGGAAGAGAAAAACCTGGCCGATAGTGATAAACAATTCTTAAATAAACTAGTAGAAATTATAGAGGCTAATATTGAAGAGACCGAATTGGATGCTGCATTTTTAGAAGCACAACTGGCAATGAGCAAAATGCAGTTGTACAGAAAACTAAAATCTCTTTCTAACATGACGCCTGGTGAATTTATAAAGCATATCCGACTGCAGAAAACAGTACATCTGTTGCAGACAACACAGCTCACGGTATCCGAAATCTTCTACCGCTCGGGCTTTAACAACCAAAGTTATTTTTTTAGAGAATTTAAAAAAAGGTATCAATGTTCTCCAAATGAATTTAGGGCTCAACAGCGGATACATTTGTAGAAAATACTGGCCGATCTTTTAACGTTTAGGGATTACTTTAGGACACGTTCGGGACAGGCTCGGAATGAGCCCAGAATTATACCACGGTACCAGCATCGCGGGTCCACGTTTTTCCTGTAAAAAGGTGGACTCATCGTGCAGTCATGGTGCAGTGATAGTGCAGTCATTCCGAGTCAGGGTAGGACCTGTCCCGAACAAAGACAGCACAATGGGTTAACGGTGTATAATGATTTGGAACAATAGTACATCAAAAAAAATGCCGTTTTCTATAGGTTTGCAAACCTAAGTTTTTAAACACATAATTCAATTTTAAATAATGAGATTATTCAATACAGTATTGAAAATAATGGCTTCCAGTTCGATACTTTTATTTATCTTTTTTGAGGCCAATGCACAAAATGTTAAAGCTGGAACAGAATGGATCTTGTTTAACAAGGGTTGGCGCTTTAACCTTGGTGATGTTCCTTTTCCTGAAATTAGAGGGCATGATCATAGTTATATGAATGCCAAAGCCGGGCAAGCTGGTGGCGCAGCAGCTCCGGACTATAAAGATAGTTCGTGGACGATATTGAATTTGCCGCATGACTGGGCAATTGACCGCCCCATAGATGCTTCAGCAAATCTTTCGCAGGGATTTAGAAAAAGGGGCATTGGATGGTATAGAAAGCAGTTTAAACTGGATAGTGCAGATAGGGGCAAAAATCTGGAACTCCAATTTGAGGGCATCGCTACACATGCTACCATCTGGCTTAACGGATCTGTATTGCACAGAAACTGGTGCGGGTATACTTCTTCTTATATAGATATTACCGCTTTTGCTAAGTATGGCAATGCTGTAAACACCATTGTGGTTCGTGTTGATGCTGATGCACAAGAAGGTTGGTGGTATGAAGGGGCAGGCATTTACAGAGATACCTGGTTGGTAAAACGATCTGCTGTGCATGTGATTACAGATGGTGTTTATGCCAATCCTGTAAAACTGACGTCCTCGGGAAATCAATGGCTAATTCCGGGAGCTGTTACACTGCAAAATTCCGGAAAGGAAAAAGTGCAGGCACTAGTGCAAATGAGTTTGTGGGATGCTGCAGGAAAACTGGTTGATAAAAGTGAAAATAAAATCTTGGTTCCGGCGCTGGATAGCACTTCCGTGCTGATAAAATTACAAGCCAACCAGCCGCTGTTATGGTCAGTTAACCATCCGGAGTTGTATAAAGTAAAAACTATTGTTAAGGTAAATGGATTGCAAACAGATTCTTTATGGACCAGTTGTGGATTTAGGACGATTAGATTTGATGCTGATTCTGGATTTTATTTAAACGACAAGCGCCTTAAAATAAAGGGAGTTTGTAACCATCATGACCATGCTGGTGTGGGTGTGGCAATGCCGGTTTCAATCGCCGAATTTAGGTTGAGAAAACTGAAAGAAATGGGTGTAAATGCTTATCGCTGTGCACATCATCCGCCTTCTGTAGAATTTTTAAACCTGTGTGACCGTCTCGGAATTATGGTAATGGATGAAAACAGGAATTTCAATTCATCGCCAGAGTATCTGCGGCAACTGCAGTGGATGGTACGCAGAGACAGGAACCATCCTTCAATTATATTGTGGTCGGTTTTTAATGAGGAACCCATGCAGGGAACTGAACAAGGCTATGAAATGGTGCGCAGGATGAACCATGAAGTTAAAAAGCTGGACTTAACCAGGCCTGTTACTGCTGCGATGAACGGAGGCTTTTTTGAGCCGTTTAATGTGTCGAAGGCAGTAGACTTAGTAGGATTCAATTATCAGGTGGCCTCGTATGACAAGTTTCATAAAGAAAACCCTACTTTAAGTATGACTAGTTCTGAAGATGTTTCTGGATTTATGACCAGAGGAGCATATAAAACAGACACAAGCAAACATATTTTAGATGCCTATGATACGCAATATGCAAAATGGGGCACTTCGCACAGAACAGGATGGAAGATGATTGCCGAGAGACCTTTTGTGGCGGGAGCTTTTGTGTGGACGGGTTTTGATTATCATGGAGAACCATCACCTTTTGGCTGGCCTTCGGCAAGTTCCTTTTTTGGCGCTATGGATATTTGTGGCTTTCCGAAAACTGCTTTTTATCTTCACCAGGCTCAATGGGTAGAAGATAAATCTATTTTACACCTGGTACCAGAATGGAACTGGCCGGTTGACAGCATCGGGAAAAACATTAAAGTAATGGCTTTGAGTAATGCTGAATCTATTAAACTGTTTTTGAATGGTAAATTATTTGCTGAACAAAAAGCAGATAAATATGAAATGAATACCTGGCAGGTGCCTTATCAGCCTGGTAAATTGATGGCTGTGGGTTATGTAAAAGGAAAGGAAGTATCCCGGTACGTTGTGGAAACCACTGGCACAGCTGTGCAGATAAAATTAACACCAGACAGGTTGTCGCTGAAGGGCGATGGTCTGGATGCAATGCCAATAACGGTACAGGTGGTTGATGCCCGGGGCCGCGCGGTTCCTGATGCACAACACAAAATAAAATTTGAGCTAACAGGTAGCGGAGCGATCATAGGCCTTGGTAACGGTGATCCAAATTCACATGAACCAGAAAAAGGGAATGAAAGAAGTCTGTTTAATGGTCTGGCGCAGCTGATTGTTCAAACACAAGAAAGCTGCATAGCAGGAAGCATTACTGTGATAGCAAGGGCAGAAGGGATGAAAGCCGCTAAATTGGTGATTCCAGTTAAGGCGGGTGTATCATGTAAGTAACCTTGCAGATAGAGATACTATTTTAGGCTAGGTTCATAAACTTCAAATGATTCAATAGGAATTGGGCCGTCACCCAGAGGTACAATCTCTAGTGTGTGCGGCCCATTGCTTAAGCCCTGAACTAAGGTAGCCTTGTATATTTTTGCTTTGTCTTTACCAAGGGGAGGCTGATATTTACTTTTAAATAATGGTACAACAGACCATTTCACCTCAAAGTCTTTTGGTGTAGATACCTTAAAAGTTTTCCTTATTCTGGTAAACATAATGTCGTCTGCCTGAATTACCACACGCCCAGAACGGGAAATGAACAATTCTGTATTATTGCCAATTCCATCCTCGCCTGTTTTGGAGCCTTTAACGCTATAAGTAAATACCGTGCTATCTGCATTTATGGTTTCCACCCGCAATGTCCATTCTTCTTCAATTAGAGGTTTTACATTACTCACTTGTCTTACTGCAGGCCACCAGGTTCCCACTCCAGAACTTGGTCTGGTAATGGCATAAACCATATTTGCGCCTTCAATAGGTTTGCCATCAAGCAGCACAAGCGCATTACCTGTATTATTTATGTTAGCGGGATGCCCGGATACTACATCAACTCTATTTCCCGTAAAGCTAAATTTAATACGACTATCTTTTGAATCACTAACAGCAGCCCCGCCTATGTTTTTCCAGGACTTTCCGATAAGAGCGATAGGATTAGTTATTCCAAAATCAAAAGCTGTTACCGGGTAGTAACTGCGCACCATTTTATATGATAAAGAGGGAAACAACGGATTGTACCTGATATGACGTCCAACCAATTGCGCTAGCAACCAGTTTCCATTGCGGTTGGGGTGTACCCCATCGCGCAAAAGATCTGTAGGTTTTAAATTGTTTGCCGCTAGATAAGTAGGCCATTCTGCAGATATATCTGCCAGTTCACAATCGTATTTATTGGCAATGTAGCGTATAAATTGTGTTTGATTATCGTCTGGTTTAGTTTGCGTAGCATTTAGATGGTGACCCATCAAGATCACGTCTGCATTGGTATACCTGCGTATCCCGCTAAATAACTGTTCCAGTTCTCCTGCTTTTTCGCCTCCATAAACATGAAAAATGATCAAATCCGGATTAAAAGGGTAAACATCATGTACTGCAGTACGAACAATTTGCTCACCACCAAAGCCACCGATAGCGCGGTTTTCTAAGGTTACTTCAGCAAAAGGGAATTTCTCTTTGATGTATTTGTTAATTTCTTGTGTAAATAATGTACTGCCAACAATGGATTGTCCATAAATTAATATTTTAACGGGCAGGTGTTTGTCTTTACTGCTATTTGCCAGGAGACTGGCACTGCGCATAATCCTGGCACCAAAAAAGGCTTCATGCGCTCCCGGGGCGGGCATACGCATGGAGTCCAGGGGTGGATGGGCTGCTTCGTACTTTTGCAGCGCTTGTTGTTCTGCATTTTCCTGTGAGAATGGATTGGTTTGTGCCATACCGTGACAGGGAAAATAAAGCAAACTTGTGGTAAGTAGTAGTAAATATGCTGATTTGAGTTGCATTATATATTTGGTTTTTGTTGTTTCTTAATCTTAATGTGTCTTCAAAATTACTTACATGCTTGCTAGGTTAAATATACCACAGTTACAAAATAGTGTACTGAGAGCAGCCGAAGAAGTAATTATTGTATATAAAAATGGTATTCTGGTACATGTTCAGTGCCATTAATGTTTCTAGTTTTACAACACTAATATAAACCAAATAAATTGTTATGAGCTTACATCAAAAACTGCTGTCTAATTGCTTGTTGTTAACACCTGTAGGAGATAAAAATTTGACAAGGCAAGGTGCTTCAGGAAGCTAAAGTTGCCCTGGTAAAAAAAGAACAAATACAGCCAAAACCTATTGGTCTAACCAGGCTACTAGTTTAGTAAATGACGAACCTTTGGAAGCATGGTTATCTCAAATCTTTTAAGAGGTTTACCAATTCAATAATACATAGCATGAAAAAAATATTAGTTATAATTAGTTTATTCTGCACATTTAGCTTTACCGGATGTGCAAAAGAAAAAGATCCATTTACGGCAGACGTTATTATTTATGGCGGTACTTCTGCAGCAATTACCGCTGCGGTACAGGTATCAAGAATGGGTAAAACTGTAATTATCGTATCGCCAGATAAACACCTTGGAGGTTTGTCTTCCGGTGGATTAGGTTTTACAGATACAGGCAATAAAAGTGTGATCGGTGGTTTATCACGCGAGTTTTACCACAAGGTATTTATGCACTACCAAAATCCGGCTTCGTGGCAATGGCAGAAACAAGCTGAGTTTGGTAACCGGGGCCAGGGTACACCCGCCATGGATCATGGTGAACGGACCATGTGGGTATTTGAGCCACATGTTGCCGAACAGATTTTTGAGGACTTTGTTAAAACGTATAATTTGAAAGTATACAGGGAAGAATGGTTAAACCGTAAAGATGGTGTAGATAAAAAAGATGGGAAAATTCTATCGATTAGTACCCTTAGCGGCAAAACTTTTAAAGGCAAAGTATTCATTGACGTTACTTATGAGGGTGATCTAATGGCTGCGGCAAAAGTGAAGTATCATGTGGGACGTGAGGCCAATAGTGTTTATGGAGAAGAGTGGAATGGGATACAAGTAGGAATATTACATCACGGGCATAATTTCAAAACCAACATCAGTCCATATGTCGTTCCAGGAAACCCTTCAAGTGGCTTGCTTCCCGGAGTTTCAGACAAAGATCCCGGTAAAAGGGGAGAGGGTGACAAAAGGGTACAGGCTTATTGTTATCGAATGTGTTACACCAATAACCCAGATAATAGGGTGCCTTTTCCTAAACCTGATGGTTATGATGCTAAACAATATGAACTGCTGGTCCGTGTGTTCAATTCGGGCTGGAGGGAAACGTTTCACAAATTTGATTTGCTCCCTAACAGTAAAACTGACATAAACAATCACGGGCCTTTTAGCTATGACAACATCGGTATGAACTATGACTATCCGGAGGCCTCCTACGAGCGCAGAAAAGAAATCCTTAAAGAACATGAAAAGTACCAAAAAGGTCTAGCCTACTTTATTGCAAATGATTCCCGGGTGCCGGCTGATGTTCAAAAGCAATACAATCAATGGGGCTTAGCTAAAGATGAGTTTAAAGACAATGGCAACTGGCCGCATCAGATTTATGTTCGTGAGGCACGCAGAATGATCGGTAAAATGGTCATGACGGAAAACGAAGTAATGGGTAAACGTAAAATAACTAATTCGGTAGGAATGGGTTCTTATACTTTAGATTCTCATAATGCGCAGCGTTATGTAAAACCTGATGGTTTTGTACAAAATGAAGGTGATATTGGTGTAGAGCCTCCGTATCCTTATCAAATATCTTATGACGCAATAGTTCCTAAAAAGGCAGAATGCCAGAACCTGCTCGTACCGGTTTGTTTGTCCAGCTCGCACATTGCTTACGGCTCGATGCGGATGGAACCCGTATTTATGATTTTAGGGCAAAGTGCAGCAACAGCTGCGGTTCAGGCTATTGAAAAAGATCAAGCGGTCCAGGATGTGGATTATAGTACGCTCAAAGCACGACTGGTGTTGGATAAAATGGTTTTGGAAAATAAAAAGTAAGCTCATGAAACTTAAATACACAAACGCCATTTTATTTTCTTTTCTATTTCTTTTATTGGTGAGCCCGTCCTTTGCGCTTAGCATATATGTATCTCCATTCGGAAATGACAGCAATCCTGGTACAAAAGAAAAGCCCATGGCCTCGTTATTGGCTGCCCGGGATCGGATCAGGACTTTGCGTATGCAAATCAAAAACAAAACGGAGCACATTGAAATCATCATCGCTGCTGGGGAATATTTTTTGAATGAACCGCTTAGGTTATATCCTGAAGATGGGGGTACAAGCATGGCATCCGTAACTTATAAAGCAGAAACTGGTGCCAAACCGGTCTTTTATGGTGGAGTTAAAATCAATGGTTTTGAAAAAGTAAACGATCAGCTTTGGCGGGTTTATATCCCTGAAGTGAAACGCTTTGGGTTTGATTTTGAACAGTTTTACGTTAATAATAGCAGGGCTACGCGGGCGCAATATCCTAATACCGGATTTTATCACCCCAAGTCTGTTACTGAAAGTGTGTTGGAAAAAGGAGAAGACCGAAACGGAAGTTTTGCTATTCAGAAAATAACTTTAAATCCCGAACAGAAAGCATTGTTTGATCAACTTCCGGCCTCTGATTTAGAAAATGCAGTACTTGTATTTTACCATAAATGGGACAATACCCGCAAAAAACTGATAAGGTACAGTTCAAAAGATTCTACATTTTATGTGATGGGCAGTGTAATGAAACACTGGAATAAATTGGATGCAAAAACGCTTTTTACTGTAGAAAATGTGAAGGCAGGCCTGGATACACCGGGAGAATGGTATCTGGAAAAATCAAATGGCTACTTATATTACGTGCCTAAACCAGGTGAATCCATCGCAAATACCAGTGGTTTTGCACCAATCCTGGATAATTTTCTGATTATCGAAGGTAACGAAAATCAAAAAGTTGAAAACCTGAGGTTTGAAAATCTCTCTTTCCAGGTTGCCGGTTATAAAATGCCAGCACTTGGAAACGAGCCCATGCAGGGTGCTGCGCTTATTGAAGCAACAATAATGGTAGATTTTGCCACAAAAGTTGAGTTTTTAAATTGTGAAATAGCACATACCGGATCTAATGCAGTTTGGTTCCGCAAAGCTTGCGCTTATGGCAAGGTAGAACATTCTTATTTACATGATTTAGGGGCCGGTGGTGTTAAAATTGGAGAGTTAAGGGCTTCTGGAATAGAAAATACACATCACATCATTGTTCACAATAACATTGTTCGCCATGGTGGTTATGTGTTTCCATGCGCTGTGGGATTAATGATTTTTACAGGAAGTGATTGTGAATTGACACACAATGAAATTGCAGATTTAAAATATTCGGCAATTTCTGCCGGATGGGTGTGGGGATACAAAGAGAGCCCAGCCAAGCGCAATAAAATTGAGTTTAACCATATTCATCATTTAGGTTGGGGGGTGTTAAGCGATATGGGAGGAGTGTATACTTTGTCCCCCTCTGAGGGTACCACGGTTAGTAACAATGTAATTCACCATGTATATTCTGCTACCTATGGCGGCTGGGGTTTGTACACAGATGAAGGTTCAACGGGAATTGTTATGGAAAATAACCTGGTCTATGCCTGCAAAAGTTCTGCCTTTCATCAGCACTATGGAAAGGATAATGTGATACGCAATAACATTTTTTATAACCAGATCCGATCGCAGCTCGAGGCAAGCAAGGTGGAGCCACACATTGGCTTTCGTTTTACCAATAACATTATTTATTACAACCAGGGAAATTTGGCTGGTATCCGCTGGGATAAATGTAATTTTCTCTCTGATTACAACGCCTATTGGGATACCCGTACAAAGGACATTAAAGTTGGGACACAAACTTTTAAAGAATGGCAAAAATCTGGTAAGGATGTGCATTCTGTCATTTCGGATCCAAAATTTGCTGATCCTGCTCGTCTTGATTTCAGCATAAAGAACAGATCACTCCTTTCAAAAATCAGTTTCAAGCCTTTTGATTATAGCAAAGCTGGCGTTTATGGAGATGTTTCATGGAAAGAACTTGCAAAATTCGATGCAAAGCTTGCAAAGCAATTTGACGATTTAGTGCAGGATTATGAAAGTATAAAAATAGATCACAATGCTGGCCTGTAGTAGTAAATAGGTATATGGATAAAATATTGAGACTCAAAAGAACAATTGTCTTCATCACTGCGCTCAGGGGAATTTTTCCTCCAATTCAATTGCACAAACCAAGATTAAAATTGAAGCCGATGGCCAATCAGACACCTACCTTTTTGCAGTACTGAAATTAATCCTCGGTACTGAACCATTTTATGACCAGCCAGAAAAGCGGGCTGAAAATGGCCATATTCTGGATTCAGGAGTTGATGAAGGAATGACAGTAAAGCAGAATATTAATGGACGATCTATTTCTTAGCCGGAGTTATATATGTTTTAAATGAACCTTTATTATGTGAATTCACAGCATCACTTACTGCGTTATTGACGTTGTTGTTGATGCTGTTTGCGATTACAGTATGATGTGCCGCGGCCCCAATTTGATACGCATTATCTGTATTAACTGCAGTGTTGTTCTCAAATATGCTACCCAGAATTCCAGGGATATCTCCATTTGAAGATGCAATTTTTGTCCCGGAATCGTAAGCGTAATTGATATAGCCTTCGGTTTTAACAAAACCAGAGGTTACATTAGGTAGATTTGCCTGCAGGAAGTTATTTCTAACTTCCATGCCAGAGGCACCTATACCAATTAAATTTTCAGCTTTGCTTTGTGTAAGCCATATGTTAATATATGCAGGCCTCCTACCATCAGTATCTATAATCTGGTTACCTTTTATCAATCCATTTCGGGTTAAGTTATATCTGTTTGTTAGCAAGCGCTGATCTGCACGAATGTAAATTCCTTCAGAATTTATCAGTTTATTGTCAATGATATCCACTTCACAGAGGCCGCTATAAAACCAGATTCCACGGTTATTTCCTTTTAAAATATTGTTTTTTATCAGCATTTGGTAGGCAGACCATTGCGTAACTACATACCTGCTGCCGGGTTCTGGGATAACATCCCAGGCTTTGTCTATGGTAATTGTAGTATCGTTGTTACCTGTCGCAGTTCTCCACTGCCCTGCACCCTTTCCACTAACTATTACAATGGCATAGTTTGTTGGATGCACGGCATATTGCCAATCTGTACTTACCCTGTCTGTTAAATCCTGAAATTCTTTTTTCTTGTCTGTAATCGATGTGCTTGTGGCACTGGTAATTGTGCCGACATTCTGTTGGTGTGCATTCCCGCCCTGGCTTAAAATTGTTTCACCCTGATTTCTGCTTTTTATCGGGGCGCCAGAAACATCAAAAGTATTGGCTTGTATCACAACGTCAGCAGTGTAATCCAGGCTCAATCCGCCGGTTTCACCTTCTGCCTGATGGTCTCCATCGCGGAGAAAAAAGTTGTTTTCAAAAATAGCATGATGGCAACCATTGGCGCCAAAACGGCCTGCCGTGTAAAAGTGCTTGTTATTTTTAAAAATGATGTGGTGAGAATTTTTAAGATCCCAGGGCCAGGTGCGTGTAGGCGCGTTGATGTTTCTAACACTTTGGGTGATGCTCTTAAAAGTACATCCAGTAATTAACAATTGATCTACATTCACCATTGCCAGACCCCAACCCGTATTAAAATCAAAACTGCAGTTTTTCATCATCAGTTTAGAACCACCTTCAGGCATGTTTTTGATGTTGTGCACAAAGTCTCCATACTCATTTACATTTTGCATAGACAGGTCCAGCAGTCCACTAGTAGTAATTCCACCGGGCCAAACCATTGCCATGCCCTCAGCCCTGCTGTCGGGCCAACCCAACGTCCATCCATAGGGGGCTTTAACCCGTTCCGTTGAAAATGCAGCGCCGTAGCCGTAAATTATTTTAGTCTGATCTGGTCCGTCACCCTTTAACACCACCCTTGAACGCATGGTAATCCCACTTCCTGTACTGTAAAACAATTTGTAGGTGCCAGATGGCAGATAAACCACGCCTCCATTTATACTTGCTTTGTCAATGGCTTCCTGAATGGCATTGCGGTCATTGGTGCCGCCATTGCCGGTGGCCTTTTGTTTTAAACGCGGATCGGTTTTAACATTATAAACATTCTGGTTAAAGTTAAAATCAGCAGCCCATGGCACTTCAAGTTTAAATGGGTCGTCACCAGTTTTTCGTACCGCTATTTTTTCATCAAAAATTGCCTCTCCATATTTATCTCCATATCCATTGTTTAAGGAAATTTGGTAGGATTTTCCGGGGATAAGATTTTCAGGAGCTTTAAGCTGAATTTCAAAAGCATTCGCTTTTAAAACTTTTGCGGTATGTACCTGTCCAGTATTGTCGGCAAGTATAAATTTAACAGTGCTTAAATTACTGCCTAAGCTTAGGTTTCTTCCAAATAGCCTAAGAATAGTGCCTGGCATAATTTCATTAAATTCATAAGTAACTGCACGGGCGCGGTTAATAAAAACCGGATTACTTAATTTATGATCACTTTCTATCCAAACCGCATATAATCCGATTGAAATATCGGATGGAATTTTTGCGGCGGCATATTGCGCTGATCCAGTAAGTACAGCTAGTTTTATTTGAGGTTTTAATACTTTCTCAGTTCCATTTACAGGGCTTAACCATACAATGGATGCTGAGCCGAAGCCATATCCTTGCAGGGCAATGGTCTCACCAGGTGCAGCCGATTCGCTTACCTGGTAAATAACTGGGGTTGGACCACTTCGATTGATATGTGCGGAAGAGAAGGAATAAAGTAAGGTACTTAGGAAAAGAAATAGCATTCTTAAGATCATGGTCTTGTTTATAAATGGTGTGCCTCAAATGTAGATAGATTATGTGCAGCATCAATGTACCATAGTTTCAAATTTGTATACTTAAATGTTACTATAGTATTCAATATTAAGTACAGTTAGGCTTTACATTTACATTTATAAATAACCAAACCAAATATAAAAATTAACATGACAACTTATAAGTCGATTTTCCTTCTCGTGCTATTGGTAATAGTCACAAAGCAGACCGTAAGCGCACAAGTGCGATCTCCAGGGCAGGAATTTGAAACTCCTGATTATAATTTCTACTTAAATGGCGATTTAAAAGCATTTAGGGCGGGTTTCTCTACTAAATCTGACGCTTCGGGAGTTGAGTATCTTATATTAAAGCTTAAGTCAGATCGTAAAATAACACCGGCACCTTTAATTTTAAAGTGGAGTATACCTATTGTAGATATTCAAGGTGTTTGGACTCCAGGCCGCAATTTCAATAAGTACCTTTATCCCACTTGGTCACCCAATAATTTCTTTTTATCGGGTGCCACTACAAATGCACCTGTAACCACGCTTTATAACCTAAATAACAAGAACCGTTTAACATTTGCCTGTTCAGATGCACTTAATTTTTTAAGGATTGGCTCTGGAGTAAATGAGGTGACTACCATGATAGATTGTGAGCTGAAGCTTTTTACAGAGCCCCAGCCAGACATCAGCAGTTATGAACTTGTAATACGCCTGGATAAAAGAGATGTTCCCTATTGGGTTTCATTGGCCGATGTTTCAAAGTGGTGGGCAGAGATACCTGCTTATAAGCCAAATCTATCACCAGAGGCCGCCAGGTTGCCCATGTATTCTACATGGTATAGTTTTCATCAACAATTAACAACTAAAGATGTAGAAGAGCAATGCAGGTTATCCAAGGCAATGGGCTGCGAAACAGTTATTGTAGATGATGGATGGCAGACCTTAGACAGCAGTTTGGGATATGCTTACACTGGAGATTGGAATCCGGACCGTATCCCGGACATGAAAGCTCATGTAGCCAGGGTACATCAATTGGGTATGAAATATATGCTCTGGTATTCGGTTCCATTTGTTGGAGAAAAATCAAAGGTCTATCCTCAATTTAAAGGTAAATATCTCTATTATAAAAAGCGTTGGGCTGCTTATGCTTTAGATCCCAGATTCCCGGAAGTGCGACAGTATATGATTGACAAGTATATTAAAGCCTTAAAAGACTGGGATATTGACGGCTTTAAGCTGGACTTTGTAGATTCTTTCGTGCCTGATGAAGGAACTGTACAACAGGCTTCGGAAGGAAGAGATTTTGCTTCTATAAATGATGCGGTAGATAAACTCCTGACAGATGTAATGGTTAGCTTACGCGCAATTAAACCCGATATTTTAATTGAGTTCAGGCAATCTTATATAGGCCCAATGATGCGTAAATATGGAAATATGTTCAGGGCTGGAGATTCTCCAAACGATGCTTTGTCAAACCGTTTAAGAACAATTGATTTGCGGCTGCTAAGCGGTAATACAGCTGTACATTCTGACATGTTGATGTGGCATAAGGATGAAAAAGTGGAAGTAGCGGCGTTACAGTTTTTAAACATACTTTTCTCTGTTCCACAGATTTCTGTGAAACTTGATGAAATACCGCTTGCACACCGGGAGATGCTTGTATTTTGGCTGGCCTTTTGGAAAACAAACCGTGCTGTTATTTTAGATGGAGATTTTCGTCCTTCTCAGCCTGATCTTAATTATCCTTTGGTAACTGCAATGAATGCGCAGCAGGAACTAGTTGCAGTATATGCTCCCGGCACTGTTGTAAAAATAACCGGAAAGATGGTAAAGCAAGTATCCATCGTAAATGCCAATTACGGTAAAGAGCTGATCCTGGATCTGAATGCAGATGCCGGTATTAGGGAACTGGTGATAAGAGACTGCAGGGGCAAGCAAGTTAAGATTCAAAAGATAAATCTGGCAAAAGGACTGCATAAATTTGAGGTCCCACCATCCGGTTTACTGCAGGTTAGTAGCTACTGATAGTTGGAAAAAGCTAAATAAAACAGCCATAATTGTGGTTTTGACGTTATTGTAATTATTGTACATAAAAATGTAACCACGGTACATCGTATGCAAAGGGAATGCCTCTAGATTTACACTTACCAAATAATAAACTCTTATGACCAATAAAATCAACAAACACATTAGGGGCTTTCTTTCATTTCTATTTCCTGAAACCCGCTTATCGCCCGCAGGCATTTATGACTACAGTATGGTGTCCCTGTGTTCATCTCAAAAAGTATTCATTAAAAATACATAGAAAAGCATATTGCATATGAAATCGAAAATTTACTTATTTATTCTTTTAGCAGCTCTCCTATGTAGCTCCGATTTAATTGCATTGGCTGTATCGCCACCTATTGCAATTAAAGGTACGGTGAAAGGCGATGACGGCGATCCTATACCCGGGGTAAGTGTTGCGCTAAAAGGAACCAAAATAGTTGTTGTAACCGATGGTGATGGTAATTACCGCATGAGTGTACCAGATGGAAAAGGCACACTGGTATTCTCGCATGTATCTTACCAGAGGTTGGAAGTTCCGATTAATGGCAAAGTGACTATCAATGTAGAGTTAAAAGCCAAAAAAGGTGATCTTGATGAGGTTGTAGTAGTTGGATATGGAACGCAAAAACAGCGTGATGTAACAGGTTCTATCGGAAGTATGAAAAGTACGGAGATTGAAAGATATAATGTGAATAGTTTCCAAACTGCCCTGCAAGGACAAATAGCTGGTTTGGATATGAGCGAGTCAAGTGGGGTTCCGGGTGCTGCGGTGAATGTGAGAATTAGAGGATTAAGTTCAATTAACGGGAATTCTGCACCATTGTACATCATTGACGGTAACCCGGTGCTTACAGGTAATGGTGGTGATGGGGACGATCCGGTAACCAATGGTCCCAATACCGGTACTCATTCCAATCCGCTTGCAGACATCAATCCAAATGATATTGAGTCAATAGAGGTTCTTAAAGATGCTGCGGCAACCTCTATTTATGGTGCCAGAGGTGGCGCGGGTGTAATCTTAATCACTACAAAACGAGGAAAGGCCGGGCAAACCAGTTTTAACTTTAGTGTGAATAACGGCTATAGTCAGGTAGCCAAAGAAGTTGAATTGCTTAATGGGCCTCAATTATTGTCCATTTTAGATGAATCTCAACGGAACACATTTTATAGTAATCCACTGAACGCGGGCTTACCTACACCCGAGACGGTGCTTCCGGGATTAACTGGTTTAAACCGTGGTATGGCTGATACTACTAATGTTAATCATTTACATGACGTACTTCGTATGGGGATATTTACCGACGTAAATTTATCTGCTACAAATGGTACCGATAAAACAAAGTATTATATCAATGGTAATTATAGAGGTACAATTGCGACGATCAGAGGAACCGATATGTTTCAATATAGTTTGCGTGCTAATATAGACCATGATCTTAGTAAATATATAAAGGTAGGTGTGAGCCTTTCCCCCTCATACAATTTGACTAACAGACTTGGTTCCGGTACTGCATCTGCTATTGGAGGCTATGGGGGAGCCTTAGTGTCTAATCTCCCTATTTATAAAGTGTACAATGACGATGGTACCTATTTTAACCCCTGGACAAACCCTGTTGCCTATCGTGACAGGTCTCTTTACAGTAGTAAGCAAACACGTATTCAGTTTCCGCTTTCTGCTTATTTTGAGGCCAGATTGTTGCCTAGCCTAACATTCAGGACTATGGCTCAAAGATCTGATTGGGACCAAAAAGCCCCTACTTACTTGAGCTCTGTTTTGAGACTAAGGGATACTAATGCATCTGATACCAGCCCTTTTCCAGATGATCAGCTGGCACAGCAGATCCTTCAGAATTCATTCGGGTACAGTAATGCGATACAATCCTTCTTTACATTTAAAAAACGCTATGGTAAAGATCATAATGTAGAAGGTACTACAGGAATGAATTTTTCAGAAGCAAACCAGTTTTACGAGGCTATGGTTGGGCAGAACTTTGCGGGATCAAATTTTATATATCCATCTCAGGGTGCCAATATTCAAAATACCTTCCAAACGGCTGCTGCAGATGATAGAAATGCAAACTTGTCTTACTTTATACGTGGTAACTATCAGTATAAAAAGCGATATATAACTAGTTTGACGGTAAATAGGGAAGGTAGTTCTAAATTTGGAGGAAATAAACGTTTCGGTACTTTTCCTGCCGTTTCACTGGGTTGGATCGTTTCTGATGAGGGTTTTCTTAAGAAAAGTAATTTCATCAGTTTTCTTAAAATTCGTGCCAGTGCCGGTTTAACGGGTAACTCAAGCGGAATTGCAAATACCGCAGCAAACGATACCTGGGGTCTGCCTCCGAATGGAGCTTCCTACCTTGGTTTACCATGGATTCAGCCTAGCTTACCAGCAAACCTACAACTGCAGTGGGAGAAGGGTACTAAATATGACGCCGGTATAGATGCAACATTTTTAAAAGGTCGTGTAAGCACCACCCTTGATCTTTATCATTACACGACCACGAAAATGCTTTTGTCTATTCCAGTGCCTTTAACTTTTGGTTACGGTCATACCAGCACAGAACCTTCATTTATTGAAAATAGGGGGGCGTTGCAAAATAAAGGTATTGAGTTTTCAATTACTTCAAATAACCTGACTGGAGCATTTAAGTGGAGAACAACTTTTAATATAACGCACAATGTAACCAAAATCTTAGACCTTGGCGGTCTTACTCCTGAGGTTGTTGCAGGTGGTGGTGGTGCGGTACGTTTGTATGAAGGCAGAAACGGGCCGGTTTACTCTTTAATTGAATGGGCTGGCGTTGATGCTGCAACGGGTGGGGAATTAGTCAGGAATGAAGCTGGAATTGCTGTTTTAGCCAATTCCCTAACTACAGATCAGTTACAAAACTTGCGGAAACCTCAATATGATAAATCACCTATGCCAAAATTCTTTGGTGGTTTTGGCAATACCTTTCAATATAAATCATTTGAGCTAAGTGCATTCTTTTCTTACCGGTATGGTAATTACCTGCTGGATGCTGGTGAACGTCAGCGGAGTTATGTGGGCAATTATTCGATATCGAATTATTCAAACTCTTCTGACGGGCCAAATGGGACCGCGGGAGCTACAACCGTAAACCTAGGCAATTTACCTGTTATTATATTAAATAGGTGGACTACTCCAGGACAGGAGACTGATATCCCTAAATTATTCTATAATGATCCAACAAATGATAAACTAAGGGGGATAAATACAACAAGGTTTTTGTATGACGCATCTTATATCCGTTTAAAAAATGTTCAGTTGAACTATGTTTTACCTAAGAAAACAGTAGCCAGGTTAGGGCTAAAATCAGCAAAAGTTAACGTAACAGGACAAAATCTCTTATTGTTTACTAAGTTTCCGGGAGCTGACCCTGAAGCAATAACCATTACTAATGGTACGGCAAATTACCGCGAGCGTAATATTGCCTTCGGAATAATTCAAAACGTAGTGCCCTTACCTAAAATGTTAACGTTCGGTTTAAATGTGGGTTTTTAATACTAGAATCATGAAAAATACTATAATATTAATATTTGTGCTCGGAATATTTCTTGCTGGCTGTGAAAAAAGATTAGAAGTTACCCCCCCACTCTCCGCTACTGAACAGGAGGCACTGTCTTCTGTTGACGGAATGGATGCGGCACTGGCGTGGGCATATAGCGGTTTGCATGGGCATTTAAGTACCCGTTCCATTATGTATTCTGAATTAATGGCAGATCATTTAAATTATACGAGCACCGGCACCGTAGTGGAGATGGTGACCTCAAGATATTACTATGCCAGAGATAGGGAAGCCATAATCAATGATGAGGGATCTTCTGCAGCAGGATCACAAAGTTTTGTGGCATCAAAAGCTTTGGGTAACTTATACAGATCGGTAACTACAGTAGGTTTGGTGATTAGAGGTGTGGAAAGGGGCTATGCGGATGCAGATGTTACCTTTCCAGTAAATAGAGATCGGATTTTGGGTGAATCGTATTTTATCAGAGCTGCAACTTACTTTGATATTGTACGTTTTTATGCCAGGGCATGGGGTGCAACGGCCGACAATTCTCATCCGGGTATAGTATTGAACGATGATGCTGTTGTTGACAGAGAGAGTCAAATTAAACCTCGTGCCACTGTTGCACAAGTTTATGAAAGTGTGATCAATGATTTGATTAAAGCTGAGCAGTTGTTGCCAGCAGGATATAATCCTGCTATTCATCCTCCGGCTTATCAAGGACGCACCTATAAAGATGCTGCCCGGGCTTTGTTAGCCAGGGTGTATTTTCAGCAGCAGAATTATGGAAAGGCAAAAGAAGTAATTGACAGATTGATAGGTGCAACACCGGGAGAACCTTCAAATCATCCGCTGGAAACAGGTGATATTACAGATGTCTTTTCCAGACGTGGAATTAACAATATTAATCCGGAAAGTATTTTCCAAACTACTTCCTCTTTAGATGTAAATGCAACTACTACGTATTGGAATACAAATAATGGTGCCTTTGGTGTTGCGCCGACTACTGTTTCTCAAGCGAGGGTTACGCCTAGCTTTATAAGTGATACCCACCATTATTCTACAGATGTTAGATACACATTGCTATTGCGTCCCGGCACTACAGGTTTAATTCCAAATAAATACAGTAAAGCAGGTATTTTTAGTTTTAACCTGCCGCTTATAAGAACAGCGGAAATGCTCTTAGACCGGGCAGAAGTAAATGTATTGGCGAACAACTTGTCTGATGCGGTCGCAGATATTAATGCCATAAGAAAAAGAGCATATGGCTATTATCAGCTGCAAACCCAGCCAGAGAAAGATGCTTATAATCTGAGTAGTAAAAATATCCCTCTAACTATAACTCAGTCTGCCCTATTGGATACGATACGGGTGGAGCGTATTAGAGAATTAGCTTTTGAAGGAGACCGCCTTTGGAACTTAAAGCGAATAAAACAAGCAATCCCTCCGGGAGAACGAGTTGGGGCATCACCTTTACCATGGGATGGAAATGAACTTGTTTTAAAGTACTCTTTTTTAGAGATGAATAAGAATCCATTATTAGTAAACAACTAGCAATATAAAGATGAAATATTATTTTTTTCTACTATTAATATGCTGCAATATTGCTTTAATGAGCAGTTGCAAGGATGATGATATGGCTGCGTTTCCACGGGTTGAGGGCATTCAGATTAGTCCAATAGCAGAGTATAAAGAATTATACCCTGGTGCCATAGTGTCATTTCAATATAAAATCAACTCACCGGAACTTATAAGAAGTTTTCAGGTACAATTTAAATTTCCAGACGATGCTGATTTTAAAGTTCTGCCAGAATACCCTGAAATAGCGGTTCAAAATCCTTCTGCGTACACATATTTTCAGGATTTTGAATATACCTTACCTCCATCATCCACCTCAATCAATAAGTTGCTGCTGTTTAAACTTATTGCTAAAACGGCGAATAAGACATATGAAAAAGTCTACACTGTACGTATGATGAGTACAGGTTTATCGACAATAAGGCTGTACAATCCAGAAATTTCCGGTTATCTTAAAGCTCAGGCCATTGATCTTTTGGAGGCAAAAATGGTTCCCGCTAACTTCTTGCCAGCTACTAAGGATATGATTCCAACTATCTGGCGTACTACTATTACTGGTAACGGCGATACATTCCTTTCGTTGAGAGGTTGGGCTGCAGGGAACTCAAGCCGTTTTAAGTTAAAAACAAAAGCCGATTTTGATAAAGATCCCTCCACTTATGCGAGCACTTATTCTACGGGTACAGAATTGACAGGAGCCGAACTTGGCTCAACTGTCACCTCAATTGCAGCGCTGGCGGTTAATACTTATTATATAGCAAAAGTGGTACGCAGTAGCGGAACGAGCTATGTAGGTGTTTACGTTAAAGCAATACCTTCCTCCGGATACAATGTTCCCAAAAAAACACAGGATTTCTCAAAAGAATTTTTAGAAATACAAATTAAGAAATAAGAATTTAAGCTATTGTCATGATAAAAACGTTATTATATACATTTTTGACTTTGCAAGTTGCTGCCGTATCCGCTCAAGTTAAAGCCATTAAAACCAATGTGCCAGATAACAAGATTGTACGGAGCGACACTTTGCCGAAACAATTGATACCGCTGGGGTATAATTTCCTCGCCCCAAATCGTATTTCCGGGGCTGTAGCCAGTGTAAAAGCTCCTGCACTTCAAAATATGCTTGTGCCAAATTTCCAAACAGCTTTACAGGGTCAGGTTGCCGGATTGCATGTTATTCAGGCAAATGGACAGCCCGCTACTGATGTGGTTATGAGATTGCGGGGCACGTCGTCAATTTATGCAGAGACACAGCCTTTATTTGTGATCGATGGGGTTCCTGTTTATTCGGGACCCAGAGAGCATGAAACTAAAGGAATAGCGGCAGGTTGGGGTACTACATTTAACCCACTCTCGGATTTGGATCTGGACAACATTCAGTCTGTAGAGGTTTTAAAAGATGCTGCCAGCACTGCAATTTATGGTACAAGAGGTGGTAACGGGGTTATCTTAGTTACCACAAAAAAAAGTGAGAAAGATAAATCCGCTATTAATATTGATCACTATCAGGGGATTACGCAGGCAACTAATCGTATAAATAGCTTAAATGGTTCGCAATACTTGCAACAACTTGACAGGGCCTGGGTAAATAGCGGGAATGCCGGGCAGGCAGCCCTACCCGCAGTTCCTGCTTTCAGCAGAGCAGAGGCAGAAGCTACGAATACCAATAACCTGGATCAGATATTGGATCATGGACGAATGGAACAATTGAATTTTTCTACGAGTTATGGGAGTAGCAAATCTTCATTTTATTTATCGGGTAATTATCATAAAGAAAAAGGCATTATAACTGGTAATGACCTTTCGCGTTATTCTGGTAGAGTTGGGATCTCAAATCAGATCAGTAAGCGATTGAATATTGGGGTAAGTACGGCTATAAGTTTTATCGACTATAACAGTATGCCCGTTGGTTATGGATCAGGAGGGGGATTCAATGCGGCGCAAGCTAATTTACCAATATATCCATTCTACAACCCTAATGGCACTTATTTTTATGCAATTAATCCTGCGGTATTGAATTTGCCAGGTACCAACGTAGCTGCATTTCAAAGCAAACGTGACTTCGACAATAAAGAGACGACCAGACGGGTTACAGCAGGAGCAAATTTAACATACCTGCTGGCTAATGGCCTTGATTTGCGCATTGATGGTGCATTTGAAAAATATCAGCATAAAACAGCTAATTATCTTTCCAGACGTGTCCGCTTGGGCTCAGCAGCCGCGCCTTTGGCGCAATCTGGTTTACCTACCGCTTACAATGCGTATGAGAAATATTCAAATGACTTATATAACATCAGGGCAGTAGCAAATTATAAAAAGAACTTTGAAGATCATAAGATCACAGCTGTAGGCGGATTTGAATTTATTTACAATGAAAATCCTTACTTCTTTGCGGAGGCGGAAGGTTTTGCGAGTGAAGGTAGCCGTGAGCCAACTTCCGGAGCGTTCAGAAATGCATTTACTGCCGAGGACTTAATAGCCAATACTTACACTTTTGTTGGATATTTCGCTAACGCCAATTACGCTTATAAAGACAAATACCTCTTGGGAGCAACGGTTAGACTTGATGGGTCATCACGTTATGGCGCAGCTAATAAATATATATACACTCCTGCTGCTTCAATTGGGTGGCTGCTTTCCAGGGAAGATTTTCTTAAGAACTCAAAATTGATCAATTTGCTCAAAGTAAGAGCAAGCTATGGGGCTTCAGGTAATTCTGGTATTGGAAATTATTCATCACTTGAGCGATGGTTTTTAACAGCAGATTCAAGATATCTTCAGCAGCCTGGAATTCAAATAGTGGGTATGGGTACCCTTAATTTGAAACCGGAGCGGACTAAACAGCTTGACCTGGGATTGGATTTCGAAATCGTAAAAAGTAGGATTTCTGGTGCATTTGATTATTATAACCGGATTACAGATCATTTACTTTTAAGTTACGACGCACCTCCTTCTGCTGGAGTTGCCGATGGCGGATTACTATTAAATGCAGGCAAATTAAGAAACAGGGGCATAGAGCTATCTCTTGTTTCAAAGAATATTACCGGCAAGTTTTCCTGGGATTCCAGGCTTACTATTGCGCGAAATAAAAATGAGGTGTTGGACCTGGGGGGATTAACTCCCGAACAAGTTAGTTCGCATAAAAACATAACAACCTATGAAGGACATCCGTTAGGCGTTTTTTATTTGGCTGAGTATGCCGGCGTTGACCCTGCCACAGGCCAGGAATTGATTTATGATACTGATGCAAATGGGAATGATATTAAGGTTCCGGCAACGAGTGCTGCACAAATAGATGCCCTGCGCAGGCCCCAGTTTGATAAACCATCTGATCCAAAGTTTTTTGGGGGGGTAAACAATACGTTCAGCTATAAAAACTTTGATTTAAGTGCATTTATTACGTTTTCGTATGGCAACTATGTACTTGATGAAGGTGAACGCGTACTGAGTTATTTAACAGGTACAAATAACTTAAGGGAAACTGCAGCAGATAGCTGGACACCAGCTAATGGCAGTTCAGACTTTCCTCGTCTGCTGTATAACGATCCTATCGCTGGAAGCAATACTACCCGCTTCCTTCATGATGCATCTTATCTAAGGATGAAAAACATCACTCTTGGCTATTCTTTCAAAAACCAAATCAAGAAATTAAAATTTTTAAAAGAGGCAAGACTATTTATTTCAGCACAAAATTTATTTACTGTAACAAGTTTTCCAGGTTGGGATCCGGAAGTATCAGGTAACTATACTGCAAATGTAGCGCGAAGTCTAAATCAGGGGATTACCTATATGGATGTACCACAACTACGAACATTTGCAGCAGGATTTAATTTGCGTTTTTAATATAAAAAGTATAAAGGAGATGAAAAAATATATAATACTTACCCTTTTTATAGCTGTGCTAAGTACAGGGTGCAAAAAATTAATAAACGGTCCGGATCATTCAACACTTAGTACAGGTGCTATATTTGAATCGGCACGTGATCTGGACAATATCTTATACGGTGCATATGGCGCAATTGCAAGTGGTCATACTGTTGCTGGTAACTGGAAATTGTTTTCTGAGTTATTGGCAGATCATGTTATAGTAAACCCCTTAATTACAGGCAGCACGCCAGAGGATCCTTACGATCAAGTATATAAAAGAGCACTTAAACAAGCAGAATATGCTGATAACTGGCGTATTGGATATACCGCTATTCAAAATGCAAATACAGTTATATACGCCATTGAGAACAATTTAATTACTAAAGAAATTGATCCTGAATATAGCGACGTTACCCGGGATAAAATGCTGGGGGAGGCTTATTTTATCAGGGGATTATGCCACTTTGAACTGGTTAGATTTTATGGTAAGCAGTATCAGTTTAGTACACCTTCTACTCCAACCAGCACAGGTATACCCTCTCCAAACAATAGCCTGCCCAATAGTGGCGTGATTTTAAGAACAAAGCCCTCAATTAATATTACCAAGGCAGACGATATTATTGGACAAGGAAGGGCTACCGTTGAAGAAACTTATCAATTAATTATCAGTGATCTTAAAAAGGCTGAGGATTTGTTACCTGCGTCATCACTGCAAGGTTTATCCGCCCGCAGGGGGAGGGCCACCAATTACGCGGCAAGGGCAATACTTGCGCGTGTTTATTTTCAGCAAAATGATTTTGTTAATGCAAAACTTGAGATCGCAAAGGTTATTGGTGATGTGCCAGGTTCAATAACAACTGCCTATACATTGGTGAGGGCCAATGCTGCAGGTGCAACTCCTTCACTTGCTAATGCCCAAGCGAATGTTATTGCTCCATTTTCCTCAACGGGAGTTATTACCGCCAGGCCAACTGAAGTAATTTATGATCTGGTAGGCAGTACGGTTGTACCTGTTAACACGGTGCTTAAAACCAAGTACGTTCAGGTTGCCAGCACAACTGAAGCACAATTGGCCGTTAGCGCAACTTTCATAGCCGATGCTAATTTCAATGCCAACGATACCAGATTAACAAGGTTAATTACAACAGTGGCCTCTCCGGGCGGTCCTAGATATTATACCAGAAAATATGATCAGGCTGCGATGAACGTACCTGTAATACGTTCAGTAGAGATGATATTAGATAGAGCAGAAATTAATGCTATGGAGGCAAGCACGCTCCCTAACGGCTCAGCGCAGCATCTTGCTGCACTTGCAGATTTGGTTCAGATTAGAAGCAGGGTTATCGTAAATGCTGCTGCTGCCTATCCTACAGCAACAACGATCAATTCAACGCAAATCCTGGCTGAAGTTAGAAAAGAGCGTATCAGGGAACTTGCTTTTGAAGGGGACCGTTTTCATAATTTGCGACGTCTTGGTGCATTGGGTGTTATTACAAATATACCTAATGGAGATCGAACTGGTGCTGAAGTGCTTTCCTGGAATAGCAACAAGTTATTGTTCAAAATTCCTAATGCAGAGATAAGGAGCAGCAATAATGTAGTTCAGAACCCGGATTAGATAGCATTGCCATGAAACTAAGATTGATCCTGATTTTTATTGTTGCTTTTAATTTGGCCTACAGTCAGCAGAAAAAGAACCACGCAATCATTGATGCTCAAGATCCTTTTACCCCTTATTTACGCAATACGACGCCTAAAATAATTACTGAATTGGGTGAAGAAACCGACAGCATTAAGCTTAAAAAAGTAATCTTTCATTCCAGGGACGTTACCATTGATGGTAAAGTTATTTCCACAAATGTGTACGCGGCCATTGCCCGCCCCTTAAAACCCGGCAACTACCCGGGTATCCTGGTGCTTCATGGAGGTGGCGGTGCTGCCGAAATAGATAAAATCAGGAACTGGGCAGCTAAAGGTTATATAGCCGTTTCACTTGACCTCCCCGGTGTAACCGCACCTGAAAAAGTACCCAACTCAACAGGGTTCTGGAAAACCTATGCTTATGCAAAAAACCGGTTTACGGTTATGCCTGACATTACCCGCAGCACTATTTTTGAAGGCGTTGTAGCTGCAGTCCAGGGTTTGTACCTGCTTCGTTCGCAGCCCGATGTCTTTAAAGATAAAATTGGCATTACAGGTGTTTCCTGGGGCGGGTATATGACCACCATTGTTTCAGGATTGGCGAATGCAGATATCACTGCATCCTTTTCTACATATGGATCGGGGTTCTATGATACCGCTTCGGTTTTCCTGAAAGAACTTGATAAAATGTCAACAGCAGACAAAGCGCTTTGGCTAAAATATCTGGATGCGGGTAGAAGGGCAAAATACATCAACACCCCATATTTTATAGCTGCCGCAACCAACGACAACTGGTTTTATCCGCCTGCAGTAATGGCCACTTTAAAAGCTGTAAAAGGGCCTCAAAACCATTTTTTTGCAGCCAACGCCAATCATGGTGCCCCGATTCCCGGCGGTAACAGTTCAACGAAAAGGGTAGGTACGATGCAAATGGAAGAAACATATTTTAACTATTTCCTAAAAAGCATCGGGCTGCCATTGCCTCAAATTTTGAAACCAACAGGTAGTATAGACAGCTCTACTGGCAATTATAAGGTCAAATTCTCAGCAAAAGGCAAAACTAAAATTACGGCTGCAACGGTATATTACAGTACCGATTCAACATGGACAAAACGTAAATGGATTGCAGTGCAAGCCATTTCATCCAACAATCTAAATTTCGAAGCACAAATTCCAGCTCAAGTAATTGCTAAAGGTTCCTTTTGGTTTGCCAGTATATCAGACGACAGACCAGTTACTGTTTCCAGTTATCTGGTTGAAATCAAATAATTTATATAATTATGAAGCATATATCTACATGCGCGCTAAAAGCCAAACATTTTAAACACCTAATAGTAGCAGTCCTAGAATTAGTAAAAGAGTTACCGCATAAAGCTTTGCTAATGGGTATACTCAGTGTGTTGTTCATTTATTCCTGTACATCAGATTCTTCTCAAAATAAAGAATATGATGTTGTTGTGTATGGCGGAAATTCTGCAGGAGTAATGGCAGCTTATACCGCTAAAATGCAGGGTAAATCGGTAATTCTCATTGAACCTGGAAAGCATCTTGGCGGTTTATCCTCTGGCGGACTTGGACGTACGGATATTGGGAACAAATATGCTGTTACCGGTTTGGCTTTAGATTTTTATCGCAAGATTGGTAAATACTATGGAAAACTGGAGCAGTGGATTTTTGAACCTCATGTAGCTGAAGATATTTTCAATGAGTACGTTAAAAAAGCTGGATTTGAAGTGCTCTATCAAAACAGGATCATAGCTGTTAGTAAGGATAATGGAACAATTACTGAAATCACCGTAGAAAAACCAAGCTCAAAAAGGGAATCAGCTAAGACTTCTATAAAAGGGAAAATGTTTATTGACTGCAGTTATGAAGGAGATTTAATGGCAAAAGCTGGTGTTTCTTATACTGTTGGCAGAGAAGCCAATAGCGCCTATCATGAAACGCACAATGGCGTTCAGCTAGGGGAAACTCATCAGTTTATGGATGGTATAGATCCTTATAAAATCACTGGCGATCCAAAAAGCGGATTGGTATGGGGTGTAAGTCCTGATACTTTGGCTCCAAGAGGTACAGGAGACCATAGAGTTCAGGCTTATAATTTCAGGGTATGTTTAACAAGAGATCCAAAAAACCGCATAGCCATTACAAAACCAGATAACTACGACGCGAGTCGTTACGAACTTCTTTTGCGGTACCTGGCTAAATTTCCAAAAGAAATGGAGGACAAAAAAACACCGCAATGGCCCGCATTAGGTTTTGAGTTGGTACCCAATCAAAAGACCGACATCAATAACGGACATTCAGCCATGTCTACAGATATGATAGGAATGAATTACGATTATCCTGAAGCTTCTTATGAAAAGCGTGAGAAAATTATCAAAGCACATGAAGATTATACAAAGGGAATGCTTTTTTTTCTAAGTCAGGATCCCCGTATTGCTAAAAACATCAGAGATACCATGCAGCTTTGGGGCTATCCTAAAGATGAATATCAGGACAATGGCAACTGGTCGCCACAACTTTATGTAAGAGAAGCGCGAAGAATGGTAAGCGATTATGTGATGACCCAGGCCAACTGTGAAGGTAAAAAAGTTGCAGAAGATGGGATCGGAATGGCCGCGTATACCATGGATTCACACCATTCACAACGTGTTGTGGTCAATGGTATGGTTAAAAACGAAGGTGATTTAATGGTGGTGGGTTTTCCGCCTTATCCTATTTCATACCGGTCAATTGTGCCAAAAGCCTCCGAGTGTAAAAACTTAATCGTTCCTGTATGCCTGTCAGCCAGTCATATTGCCTATGGTTCTATACGTATGGAACCAGTATTTATGGTGCTTGGGCAGTCCGCAGGGCTTGCAGCCGCGTTAGCTATTGATGGTAAGGTTGCTATACAAGCTTTAGATGTTCGTAAGCTTCAGCAGGTTCTTAAAGATTATCCTTTGGCAGACAACCGGCCAGCAGCAGAAATGATTATCGATAATGAAGATAAAAATGATGTGCGCTTACAAGGCAGCTGGGCTGTTCATAAGAACGGAACTTTTGGTCCATCTTGCCTTACCGATAGCTTGCACAATGAGGTTAAATCTGTTAGATTTATACCAAACTTACCAAACTCTGGTGCAACGAGTGTGTATGCTTATTTTCCTAAGTTAAAAAACGCATCTAACCAAACCATTGTAACCGTGTTTAATGGAAAAGTGAAGAAAGAGATTGTGATTAAGCTTGATGAAATTGTGGTATTGGGTCAGGATTCAGGAGATTGGGTGCCCCTGGGAACATTTGATATGAAAAAAGGAAGAGGTAATTATGTTGAAATCTCAAATAAACATGCAGATGGGATAGTTGTTGCTGATGCCATTTTATTTAAATACTAGTAATGATTAATATGAACAAAATTGTTTTAAATGGATTTGCAGTTGCAGTATTTGCTTTGCAATCCTATTCGGTTAAGGCGGAAGTTGTGCCCAACAGTCTTTTTAGTGAACATGCTGTTTTGCAGCGAAACATGCCCGTACCAGTTTGGGGGACAGCAAGGAACGGTGAGAAAGTTACCGTAGAATTTGCCGGACAAAAGGCGGAAACCGTTGCCGCAGATGGTAGATGGATAGTTAAGTTAAAGCCATTAAAAGCGGGAGGTCCATTTGTAATGACTATTAAAGGGGATAATGCCGTGACCATTAACGATATCCTGGTAGGAGAAGTTTGGGTATGCAGCGGACAGTCTAACATGGCTTTTAAAATGGCTACCCGGGTTACCAATGGTGTGCAGGAAATTGCAGATGCAAAATATCCTCAAATAAGACAATACTATGTGCCAAACAAAGCTGGCCAGCAAATAACGGATATTGGGAGCAAATGGATAGTTTGTTCACCAGAAACCATCACTGGCTTTACTGCTGTAGGGTATTTCTTTGCACGCGATTTATACAAAAAACTGAACATCCCCTTTGGTATTATCTTGTCTGCCGTAGGTGGAACACCAGTAGAAAACTGGACCAGTCGCGAGGCGCTATCAAGTAGCCCGGAATTTAAAAACATCGTATCTTCTTATGAAAATGGGGTTTCAACCTATCCGATGCGATTGGAAAAGTATAAGAATGAAGAGGCAGCAATATTAGAGAAATATAAACTGGATACCGCAACTGCGAGAAAAGAAGGTAAACCATTGCCCAATAAACCAAGCGCTCCACAAGATCCTGCAAAAGGCGGAGGTGCCGGGGGCTTATATGCGGCAATGATTAAACCCCTGCAGCCTTTTGCCATAAAAGGTACAATATGGTATCAGGGAGAAGCAAATAGTGGCAGGGGCAAGGCATACCAAACATTATTTCCGATGATGATTGCCGATTGGCGCAAGGCATGGGGACAGGGCGACTTTCCCTTCTATTTTGTGCAAATTGCTCCTCATAAAGGAATGAGTCCTGAAATCCGTGAAGCACAATTTCTTACCGCACAAAAAGTACCAAATACAGCTATGGCGGTAACCATAGACTGTGGAAATGCAGAAGACATTCATCCTGTTTTTAAACAACCCGTTGGCGCAAGATTAGCATTGGCCGCAAGGGCATTGGCTTACAATGAAAAAATAGAATATTCTGGACCAGTGTATCAGTCTATGCAGGTAGACAATTCAAAAGCGGTATTAACTTTTAGCCATGCTAAAAACCTGGTTGCAAAAGGAGGGGAGTTAAAAGGATTTCAAATTGCCGGTACAGATAAAAAGTTTGTAGATGCCAAAACAGAAATTAAAGGCAATAAGTTGGTGGTATACAGTCCTGATGTAGCTGCACCCACCGCTGTAAGATACGGCTGGACTAATGTGCCAGATGTAAACCTCTACAACGAAGTGGATATTCCGGCTTCACCGTTTAGAACAGATTTATAGAAAAATTTGCAGCCTCTGCGGCTGTAAAACTTAAAAGGAGGGCGGACAGAGAATGTCTAGCCCTTTTTTAATGCTTATTTTGATATAAATGTTGAAGATAATAGTTAATCATACCATTTGAATTATAAGTACATTTAAAGGCTTGTACACCCCATATTCTTGATTTTGAAAACATAGTGCAGTACAATGTCAGTATAGTATAGCGGATGCCGGGTGAATGAAAATACCTTTGATAAACGAAATCAGACTACAACCAAATATAATATGCTTAAACTGGCTTTATCAAAAGTTAAAATATCCGTTACAGCGGTGCTGCTTTTATTTACTTCGTTTCATACTTTTGGCCAGGATCCCTTTTTGCCTTTTTTAACGGGTAAAGCTCCGGTCATTTCTGAAGATCTAGGTACAGAGACCACACCGGAAGGGCTTAAGATTCATAAGCTGGTTTTTAAATCCAGAACTGTAGAAACCCCTGAAGGACCTAAAGTTTCATTGGTGTACGCAGTAATTGTACACCCTGCCGGTAAAGGCCCCTTTCCTGCAATTGTACGTTTGCATGGTGGTGGAGGTAATGCCGATATTCCTGCTGCTATAGGTTCTGCTAAAGATGGGTATGTATCCCTGGTATTGGATATTCCCGGTGTAGCAGGAAAAGCTAAAAGTCTTAAAAATACAATATCATGGGAAAAAATCCCTAAAATAGCTGCGAAGCCGACAGCATCAAATAGTGCGCTTTTTGACGCTGTACTAGCGTCTATACAGTCATTTTATCTGCTTCGTGCCCAACCAGATGTTGACAAGCAAAAGATCGCCATTGCAGGGGCCTCCTGGGGTGGTTATACCGCAACCATGGTTGCCAGCATTCTGGATAAGGACATTGCCGGTACTTATTCTGCTTATGGATCGGGTAATTTTTTAAAAGGAGCTTATGAAAAGAGTCATATTGAAAAGCTTCCCGATGCAGAACGGGCAGAATGGATCAAATACCTGGATCCGGGGTCAAGGGCAAAAAACATCACTAAACCGTATTTAATTGCAACGGCATCTAACGACAGGCATTGGTCATGGATGGCCGTACAAGCTACATTAGCCGATGTAAAAGGTCCAGTGTATACTTTTTATTCTCCTAATGATAACCATGCCATGAAATATCAGGGTAGCAGCCTGATGACTCCTTTCCTCAATCATTACCTAAAAGGAGGACCAGATCTCCCTAAAGTTATTTTAGGTAAATCAGAGAAATTAAAGGATGGCTCATTTCAAATTAACTATACCGTTGCAGCGGCGGCTAAACTAGTGGGCGCTAAAGTATTTTATACCAGCCCGGCAGACCAGCCTGTATGGACAGAGCGGATTTGGTCATCAGTAGATGCTATTACAAATGGGAAAGGTTACCGGGCAACAATACCGGCAGCGCTGGCCAGTAAGCCCCTGGATTGGTATGTACTGGTTACAGACAACAACCCCAAATTGGGAAAAGATACGGTATCGGTTTCTAGTTTAATCCAGCAATTAAAATAAATCTACGTCTAAGCAATTATACCATGAATGTGACTATTTTTCTTTTTAAAACGATTTTAAAAGCAGGTTTACTAACTGTTTTATTATTTACATGCGCTTATGCCGCAGAAATACCTGTGATCTTTAACAGCAATGAAACTGTAAAAGCAGGCGAAGTATTTGGTGTGCAGGGGCATGGATTTGGCGAAAAGCCTGAACTTTGGTACTCGATTGTTAAAGAAGGCGACAAAGTTTTAAAGCCATCGGGTCAGTTTAAGATCCTGAGCCAATCTAAGCGAAACATTTCGGCCCTTGTGCCTAATGAACAGTTGATTAAAGAAGGAAGTTTAATTGCACTTTGGGTAAAAAACGGAAAAGCCTTAAGCAAGCCTGTATTTTTAAATAAAGCACGTGTTGTAACCATAGAGTACGATCAGATTATGCCAAACCAAGCCTTACGCATATTTGGACGTAACTTCAAATTTGTCGGAAGCACACCAAGAGCGCGTTTTGTAGACCAGAAAAGTAAGGCCAGTTTTGCGGCAAAAGTTAGCAGTGCCGAAGCCTATATTTTAACGCTTCAAGCACCGGCAGATTTAAAGGCAGGCAATAGTTATAAGATCATAGTAAGCAATGGAATTGGCGGCAGTTTTTCTGAAGCGGAGTCTGAAGAAGGCATCAGCTGTATAGCTTCAGCAAAAGATCCCTTCGCCTTAAAAGTGCCCTGGGGAACAGAGTTTACCTTTGCGGGTAACTTATACAATGTAAAAACAGATCCACGCTTAGTATTAAAAGCCAAAGGCGATGGAGAAACGGATGACCGCAAGGCAATACAGGAAGCCGTAGATTTAGCCAGTAAAAATGGTGGTGGTGTAGTTTATTTCCCTGCCGGAAAATACAAACTGGAAATCCCGTCTGGAAGCGGAATTGTAATGAAATCAAAGGTTGTATTAAAAGGTGAGGGATTAGATAAAACTTATATTCAATACGGATTTGGAACGCCTCCACCATACCCAAATCCAATAGGTAAAGATGGCTGGCCAAATGCAACAACAGAAGGTGTGGCTATTTTATGGCCTTTAGAAACTACTTTAACAGGCTTGTATGATTTGTGCCTGCAAAACGTAAATACAAGTGGTATTTGGCGTCACAGTTTAAAAAATCTTGCACCGGCTGTTAAAAAACCCGGCGCTGCAGGTTCTAAATATTTTGCGGCCAGGTGCCGTTTTGATTTTGCAGTAGCATGGGGACTTTCATGGGGATATGTAGACCGTGTGCTGATTACGGATTGTATTTTTGACAGTAAAGCCCAGGTTACCTGGCCATGGTTATGGCATTGCAACGGTTCTACAAACTTTGTTGTGCGTAACAACAGGGTGCACTATGCTGCCGGGCGGTTCGGTTTTAACGACAGTTACAACGGGATTGTAGAAAATAACCACATTACCCGAATTGCCAATTTGGCCAATTATAAAGGAGAAACCGGAGGCTTTAATATAGATTATGCACAAGATGTAGTGGTGTTGGGTAACCGCCTGGATGTAGAGGGTGGGAAAATTGAAAACCACAACCAGGGAGAAACCATTTTAAGTCAGGGATGTAATGCAGAGCAAATGGATGTGGGTAAAGTTTCTTCTGCAACTGCAACTTCTATAACAGACACCAGTAAACATTGGGCACGGATTAGAATGGAATCTTTGGGTTCGGCAGACCATATTGCCATCATAGAAGGGAAAGGTACCGGACAATGGCGGCGATTGTTGAGTAACACAGCGAATACTGTTAAAATAGAAAAAGCCTGGGATGTTGTTCCAGATCAAACGAGCCATTATTCAATAATGCGCTGGTCGGCAGAAGACTGGCTGGTTAAAGACAATATTCTGGAAGACAATAACCGTGGTATTTGGTTTTACTGCGGAGCTACAGATTTGGCGATTGTAAACAACAAATTAGCCAATTCTGAAGGAATATATCTTCGCTCAGACCAGCGTTTAATGATGGGACGTTACAATTTAAGCTGGGATGTAAGTATTAATGATAACGAGGTTATAAATACGAATGGTTTTCGCCCTGCTTTTGTATGTAATGTACTGGCCATTGGTACAAAGCCTGATACCTTATTTGGTGTAGGAAGTATTGGTGTAGAAATTAGAAGAAATTATGTAAAAGCGCATATGCCTAACTCTGGAACTTTTGTGCGGGGAGAGGGTTATTTTAACGAAGTACTGCTGAAAAATCCAACTTATACTACAGGATCTCTGAAGAATAAGGCGACAGGTATTATTGGGACAATATTTGAAAATAATAAGGTTGAAAATGCCGACATAGGTTACCGCTTGTACCACAATATAGATCAAACGATTATAAAGGATGCCACTTTTGAAAATGTGAAAACCCCTATTACAGAGGCGAAGGGAACAGTTATATTACCATCTAAAACCAAGTAAATGTATTTAAAGATCAGATCGGTATTTTTTCTTTTTATCTATGCTGTCTTGTTTAGTAATATAGCAGGAGCGCAGGTAGTGTTTGAACCTATCCATGCGACACCACTGAAATGGAAAGCAGAGGGAATTTCTATCTTGTTAAAGGATGACCTGAACCATGCTGCATTTTCATGGCCGTTAAGTGTACTACAGTATAGAATAGATTTTACGGCGGCAAGTGTAAAGCAAAATGAATTGAACCTGACAGAGGGGCTTACTGGTAAAGAAGTTGCTTTTCAACTTAGTAGTCCAGTATTAAAAAATGGCATTTTGCAAGAAGCAACGCTCAGCTTTATGTCAGACCTTCCCTCCGGCACTAATAAACTATTTCGCTTGGTTAAAACTAAAGGTAAAAAAGGGAAGGACATGGTCGCTGATGTGGCTGCAGTAGCAGTAGCGAAAACTACCGACGCTTACCTGATTAGCAATGGAAAAATAAAGATAGAAGTTCCATTACAGGGTGCTAAAATTGCGGCACCTGTTAAACGTTATGGAAATGCCGGCAAATGGCTGGGGCATGGGGTACTTCCTGCAAGCCTCACGTTAGGAAAAATGACAGTAACTGAGTTGAGCGCAGGCCCAGTTGAAGTAGCTTACCTTGTTAAATACGAGTTTGGAAATAACAAAACATATCAGGTGAAAATTAGCCTGGCTGCGGGTATGGACTTTGCCGAATTGGAAGAAGAAATGTTAGGTTTTGACATTAATGAGGGTAAAGTATGGAACCTGATCTGGGACAACATTTCTTTAGATCACCGGTATGCCTCTACACGTTCTAATAAAATTAATACCAAACTTAAAGACACTTACGATAATTTTAGCTGGGAACCGATGGAAGGTTTGCCTGTAGCCGCAGATGCAAGTAAGCACCCAGACTTAAGTTACGATCAGCAAAATGGTAAAGATGGTAAACTTCCTTTTCGGATATCGCCCTATGACAATTGGATGAGCTGGTGGCGATTGCCTACGGCAGCATTCTGGAGTGAAAAAGAACATCGCACCATAGGGTTGTTTATCAAAGATATGGAGAAATGGGATGATGGATTATATGCGATATGGGGCTCGAAACAAAATCTTAACATCTGCTTTCATTGGAACAACAATATTCTTGACTATACTTTTCCACTGGTAAATGGTACCCGTTCTACTGCAATTGCTGCATACAATCATCAGAAAGACGTTGATGTGGTGAATAAAAATTTAAACTCTTTATTATACATCGATGATTTAAGGCGTTGGTATGGTTGGATGCCATTGAATAAAGTTAAAAACTGGGTCTTAAACTATGACTTGCCTGAAACAGGCTATCCGAAGTATTTTAAACCGGAAAACGGGGAGACTTTAACCCTCCCAAAGCTGGACAACCAATTGTTTAATGCACTCAAAAGCATTGGCACCGGAAGTGAGCGTGTTGAAGGGCCAAATCCAGTGGGTTCAAGGATTTATTACGATGCCATCATCCCTGCTTTTGATCTTAATGCCGCTAAAATGTCCAGCGAGCAGTATCGTAAATTGCGTGCCTGGCAGTTGTTTGTAGGCTATTTATATATGGATGAAACGCTTATGCCCATGCGTAAACTCTTAAGCGGCCACCCTAATTTTTTGGGTGACATTAAGGGAGTTGTGGGACTAATGGCATTTCTGTTTCCTAACCATCCGGAAGCGGCTAAAATGGCAGACCACTTTGAGAAAGTCGTAAACCTTAATTTTAATTACCATACCCGTCCGGACGTGCCTTTATGGGATGCCAAAGGTGGCAGGTGGACAGAAAACCTGGCTACTTATACCTGGGCGGCATTAAAACCAGTTTTGCGGACTAGTTATTTATTAAATCATAATTATGATGGAAAGAACAGGTATTTACAGCCAGGTGTTTCACAGTATGGAAACTGGTTGGTAAATGCTGCCACGTCACCAATAGCCAGTCAAAAAAACCGACGTTTGTATCCGCCTCAAGGTGCACATTCGCATGCATACGGAGATGGACCGCCAAATGCATTGCGATTACTTGGTCAGGAGCTTAGCTATTATAACCCCATACTTGCTGAAAACCTGCTGTGGTTTACTTCGGCGGAAGACAGTCCTTTTGAAAGTAATAAGGAGAAAGATAAAGCCTGGACAGCGCTGCTGCATGGCGAATGGGAAAAAAATAAAGGGACCAATCCACATTTAAAATCTGCCAAATATACCGGTTATGGAAATATCCTGAGAAGTGCTTTTGGTACTAAAGATGAAATGTATGTAAACCTTCAGCAAATTGATGAAGGGCCGAATTACCGATGGGGACGCGCAGCTATGGGTGGAAACGGGGTGATTTATTATTATGCCCAGGGAAAACGCTATAGCCATAACGGATCAGAGGATGTTGGCGATGGCCCTTTTGGAGATGTAGAACGCATTAGCAATTTTGGTGTTAAAAAAGCAGGGGGCTATCGTGCTCTGGGACCTTACCGCAGTGTGGGCAGGAACGATCTTACTGAACCTTTATATGACTTTGGATTTGCACAATTTGCCAGTGTGAAAGCTGAGGCTGCTATAGCTGCCGACTATCGGTCGCGCAGTGTGCTGCAATCGGGATCGGATTATATTGCAGTATATGACGACGTAGCGAGCAATGATACAGAAGGCCGTTTTTCATGGTTTGTGGGTGCGGAAGATGATTTTCCGTCTATTCATCAGGTATTACCGGGAGCTATTGGTCGTGATGCTGATATCAAACCTTCAAAAAGTAATTATCATAAAGACCCGGCTGTAATGCCTACCAAGGGACGTTACTATGATGGTAAAGGGAGTTTTTTAACTATAGTAACCCACAAACCGGAAATTAAAGTGAACAAAGCTGATTTTGGCTGCACCGTAGAAAAAGGCGATGGCAGTTTGGACCTTGTATTCAGGTCTGCCGGAACCACTACATATCAAAAGGATGGATTAGGCTTTACAGGCAGCTCGGGAATTATTCAAAAAGACAGCAAAGGAAATTATAGTGCGGCATTATTTGCAGGATCTAAAATTGAGGTTCCGGGTCTTAAAATAGAAATTAGCGGAGGCAATAAAGCTGGGCTAAGCCTTCAGCAAAATGCTGCTGGTTTTAAAGGTCAAATTCAGGTTGAGCAAGCAGTGCAACTTGTTCTTACTGCGGTTACATCCCCTTCAACATTTTATTTGGATGGTGTTGCTGTACCCAATATGCCAACTGACAATACAGTACGGATTAATGTTCTGCCAGGTAAACATACCTGGCAATGGAGCAGTAATGGCGTAATACCAGGAAGCAGTACCATAACATCAACCCTGGTTAAAAATAAAGGTGTGCTGGTAAGCTGGGCAGCTGTGCCCGGTGCGCTGACTTATAACTTGCAATTGAGTGAAGATGGCGGAACGAACTGGGCCACGGTGAAAGAGAACATTACTAAAACTGAGGAATCACTTTCTTCTTTAACCAATGGGACTAAAATTCACCTTCGGGTAATTGCAAATGCAAAAGGCGGAAACGGAGATCCCTCAGATGAATATCCTGTATATGTAACCGATCAGGCAGCACATGCACCGGAAGGACTTTTGGTAGACCTTACTGGTGTGCAAAATAGGATAACCTGGGGCACTGTGTTAGGGGCCGGGAAGTATACACTTTACCGCCGGATTAAAAGTCTGAAAACAAAAACCTCATTTACTAAAATATATGAAGGGCCTCTAACTGCCTTTGCGGACCAGAAGCCTGCAGCAAATACCATTTACGAATATGCAGTAACTGCCATTAACGGTAATGGAGCGAGTAAGTTTAGCAACATCATCGATACGGATCCATTGCGATTCAATAACTGGACGCCTAAACCCAGGGAAGGTTTTAGAAGGGATACAGAGGATCATGAAAACGGATTCATGGAGTTTAATCCTTTTATAGAAGATAAAAAACCTGTAATCGCCTATCCGGTAATTAAATAGATAATTATAGAAATATATATATGACAAACTTTTTTAAAGTTGCTTTGTCTGTAGGTTTGTTGGCTATGCCTTTTCATTCCCTGCATGCACAGCAAGCCAGCGCTAAAACTAATTTGAGACCAATTGAAGTAATTGAAAACGTTGCCGATAAAATTATTCGCGAAACGCCTTTTAAATTTCAATTGTCATTGAGGCCCAATACAAGTCAGTTTGATTTTATACAGCATGTTGACCTGGGCAGGACATTTGGCCTGGGTAAACCCGCGGTTGCCTATGCAATGAGCCAGCTGATTAGTAAAACCGATACTGCTTTCACAATTCAGGTGAGTCACAATGACGACTTAACCTTATGGATTAACAATGTAGTGGCCTATAAAAAAGAAGGACCTGGGAAAGTAAATATAGAACCGCGTGAACGTGACATTAAACTGGAAAGCGAATTCCCTGTACGGCTTAAAAAGGGTGTAAACAATATTCTTGTTAAATCAGAAACTCAGGGAAACGAATGGATCTTCTACATTCAGCCTAAAGGCGCGCTTATTGAAGACCGAATGGCCTGGGCACCAGAACTGACCATAGCCGGCCTTCCTGGCATTAGTGCAGATGTAGCGAAATTGACCAACTGGTTGGTGATGGGACCTTTTGCGGGCGGTTCGGCAAAAAAGCCAGCGGCTTACAGCATAGAAAATGGTTTTGAAACTGGTAAACTTTATACAGATGGAACAAAAAGCACCTCATGGACGATTCCTAAAATTGAAATTTTTGCCGATGTAATTGATCCTAAACCTTACTGGGGAACCTATTACAACTGGAATTACCATACAGGTGGCGTTGCCTGGGCAATGGCCAATTTATCTGAAGCAACGGGCACTCAAAAATATGATGATTATGCGAAACGTTGGACGGATTTTATGCTGGAAAAAAAGCCCTTCATAGGTTACCAGGTCAACACATTGAATGGTTTTCAGTCTACACACCATCAGCTTTTTAATACACCATTACTTGACTTTACAGCGGCCCCTTCGTTACCATTTATTCACAGACTGGTTACACACAAAGATTTCAGCAACCGTAAGGAATATGTAGATTTTGTAAAAACCATGAAAGATTATGTAATTAAGAGACAAATCAGGCTTCCTGAGGGTAATTTTACAAGGGAGACACCGGAGAAATATACCACCTGGGCAGATGATATGTATATGGGCATCCCGTTCATTATTCAGGCGGCACTTGAAACCAGTGACCCGAAAGAAAAAGCAGCTTTGTTAGATGATGCTGCTAAACAGGTGCTGGCATTTAATAAACAGGTTTTTGATTCCTCTGTGAACCTTTATCAGCATGCACAATATTCGCCACGTAAGGCAAAACTCCCATATTGGTCACGTGCCAATGGTTGGGGCATATGGGCTACTACCGAAGTTTTACTGAGGCTTCCGGAGAACCATCCTTTGCGTAAACAAATTTTGCAGGTTTATACAAAGCATGTAGATGCACTGGTTAAATTGCAGAATACAGCATCAGGAGCATGGCACAATGTGTTGGACCGCCCGGATTCTTATCAGGAACTTTCTGGTACAGCCATTATTACTTTGGGCATTGCCCGAGGCATTAATAATGGCTGGCTAAAAAAGGCTGCCTACCTGCCATACGCCAAAAAAGGATGGGCATATATCAATTCTTGCGTAGAAACAGATGGAACGGTACACAACATTTGCGTGGGTACTATGAGCAGCGAAAAGGTAGAAGATTATATGAACCGGCCAAAAATTGATGACGATTCTCATGGAATCATCGGATTGATTTTTGCAGGTATAGAAATGGAAAAATTAGTCAATAATGAAAGCAAGTAAAGTTCTCCGGGCTATAGCCGTAGTGTATTGTGCAGTATTGTTGCTGCAACAAGCCTGTTCTCCGGAGCGAATGGATCGCTTGACTTTAAGCAATACCTCAATGCTGAGCAGGGTAGATGAACCTATAGTGATCAGCAGGCAACAACTGGCAGATCTGTTTGGTGAGATTCCTTTTGGAAAAGTACCGGAATTGACAGATAGCACAGGTACGGCAATAGCCTCACAAACAGATGATTTGAATAAAGATGGCATTTGGGATGAACTGGTACTGGTCTATTCTTTTAAACCTAAAGCAGCTGCGAGGATCAATTGCCGTTACGTGAGTCCAGCCGATTTACCTGTTTACACCCAGCGAACCAATGTTCGTTTTGCGAAACAGGATGGAAAAGGTGGTTATCAGGAAATTAAAGAGGAAACTATGCCCAAAGATCATACTGTGGAACGTACTTTGCAACGTTACCAATTGGAAGGACCAGGTTGGGAAAATGATAAAATCGGCTTTAGGAACTATTTTGATTCCAGAAATGCCATGGATATTTTTGGCAAGAAGACACCCAAAATGATATTAGATAAAACCGACCTGGATGAAAAAATTGCAGAATACATGACCATGCAGCCTTGGGGAATGGATATTTTGAAGGTAGCCGGTTCTTTAGGAGCCGGGGGGCTAGCGATATATGAGGCTGATTCACTATATCGGGTAACCGGGGCAAAAAATACCACTTATAAATTGGTTTCCAGGGGGCCGGTTAGATCTGTCTTTAGGTTAAGCTACCTAAGTGTTCCTGTTGGCCAGTATACCTATGATGTAAAGCAGGAGATCACCATTTGGGCGGGCATGTCAGGCTACCAAAGTAAAGTGTGGCTGTCTGGTTTTACAGGGCAAAAGATTCTGGTGAGTGGAATAGCTGAAATAAAGCCAAGCACACGTTTTCGCGTTGATAGCCCCGTCTTTACCGCAATTGGTACTCATGGTCTGCAGGCTGAAAGTGGAGATGCATTGGATATGGCCTTAATTGTGGAGAAGTCGCATTTTTTGGGCGACAGCGGTGCAGCCCTCTCTGGTTCGGGAGTTACACAAACTTATTACGCAAAAATACTTGCTAAAAACAATCAGCCTGTTACCTTTTATTTTATCGCAGGATGGGCGGGACAAAATCCTGAATACCGCCATTCTCCTTACTTTTTACATGAAATTAAGCAACTACAAATCAGGCTGGCTGCTCCAATTAAAATATTCAAACATTCAACCAAAATATGAACGCTATGACATTTCCACGAAGCATCAATAGCCTCCTTTGTTTTTTCGCAATTTCAATGACAGTTTGTACATCCTTTTCATTGGCGCAAACAAAGGCCATCACTGTTCCAAAACCAGACCTGGCCTTCAAATCCAGTGTCAAATTAGATAATTTAGATCCTGCAGCCTACGCAGATTGGGTAGATGGTAATGAGAAACCAGTAATGGCAAAGGAAGAAAAGGCAAAAACACCTCAATGGGTGCTGTGGACGGATAAGACGCAGCCAGGGCATTCTGGCGTTACCTTTGGATTTTCAAAAAAATCTGGCCCCCGCCACCTTCGGATTGGCTTCCATACCGCCATACCTGTTGGTAGTATAATCGCTGACGGAGGGGGGCGCCCCAGTGTATTGAAACCTGGTGCAGCTTATCCCGGTAATATGGCTGATGAAACACAGTGGATTCCTGCAAAAAGATTGGCGGACGGACAGGTTTCAGACAAAGAACTGGACAAAAGCGACTATGGAATTTGGGTTTTTCCTGCAGGAACCAAAACCCGGGCGCTCCGTTTTAGTCATGTGCCAGATGCTTCTGACGGCGCTTACGAAGGTTTTTTAACCGGAGCTTTGCTGGCGGAAGAGCGTTTCAGTAATATTTCCGGACAAGCTATTACTTCGGCTAAATCCTCTAATCAGCGTGCAAAACTATTGAATAATGGCTTAACTGATAATTGGGCAGCCTGGGAAAACATAGATTATAAGGAAGCTTCTCCAGCAAATCAGCCGGTGATATCTGCAGAAAATGCAGAATGGATTCTACTAACATGGGCACAGCCGGTTAAAATTAGTGGGCTTGTTGCTTTGTGGGCTGGATTTAGTGCTGCAGAGGCACAGGCTTTTACTGGCCCTGCCGGACAGCACCCCAGGGATGCCCGTGAAAACCAATGGCAGTCAATAGCCGTCTATAGTGGAATTGTGGGCACTACTCCTCATCTATGGCCCAATTACCTGGATTTTGGTAAAGTAGTGACCACAACAAGTGTGCGCCTTAAAATAACAGCACCATTAAAAGGTGTTGGAAATTTAAAAGACAAAGTGATGGAAGGGAGACGGGTTTGGCTCGGAGAAATTATGGCGCTGCAATCCTTAGGGAACCTTCCCCTTTCCGCCCCTGGTGGAGCTCTTGCTGCGGTTGCTCAACTGCCAAATCCACCTATTGCGGTTCCCTTCACCTTAAAAGAGGCAGGATACGTTACACTGGTGATTGAAGATAAAAATGGAATGAGGGTTAGAAACCTGATCTCTGAAACCTGGTTTAACGCAGGAAAAAATGTAGCCTGGTGGGATGGGCTGGATGATCTGGGCCGTGATATAGAAGCCGCAAAACATGGTGTTTATAAAATTCCGGCCAAGTTTGTAGTGCCCGGCGAATATAAAGTGCGGGGGTTGGTTAGAGGAGAAATAACCACTACGTATGAATTTCCTGTATATACAACAGGAACTCCTCCCTGGAGCACAGACGATCATGTTGGTGGATGGCTTGCCAACCATAGCGCACCCCAGGCGGCTGTGTTTGTGCCTGCGAAACAATCCCCTACAGGACAGCCAGCAGTATTTTTGGGTAATTATGTAACCGAAGGCCCTGATGGTTTGGCTTGGGTAGATCTTGATGGGAAAAAATTAGGAGGAAAAAAATGGATTGGTGGTGCCTGGACAGCAGCACCTTATTTGGCAAGGGATGCAGGAGAAAAAGCAGCAACAGATGTTTATGCATATGTGGGATCGGTATGGGAGACAGGTAAAAAATCTGGCGAAGCAGAATTGCGTATTACCGCATTAACCGCGGGCGCAGATAAGCCTATTATCCTTCATGCGCTGGGTCCTTTCGCACCCAAGGCAAGCAAATCAGACGAAATTGGTGGCCTTGCAGTACGTGATGGCATTGCTGTAGTAAGTTTAACCAAAAAGAACCAGTTGATTTTTATTGATGTAAAATTGGGTAAAGTTCTTGGAACAACGCTTGCAAACGCGCCTATGGGATTGGCTTTTGATTCAAAAGGCAGCTTGTTGTTTTTGTCTGAAAATAAATTGCTGAAGTACAGTAATATCAGTGATATCAATAAATTACCTGCGGTACAAACGGTGATCTCTTCAGGTTTGGAAGCTCCGGTAGGTTTAACCTTTACTCAGGATGACCGTATACTGATCAGCGACGGTGGGAAAAGTCACCAGGTAAAAGTATTTACCGCATCTGGAAAATTTGTCTCCGCAATTGGTCGCCCTGGCGCGCCTAAAGCTGGTCCATACGATCCCTTGCACATGAATAACCCTGCTGGAATTACGGTAGATGCCAAACAGCAGCTTTGGGTAGCGGAAAATGACTATTTGCCAAAACGAGTTAGTGTGTGGACATTGGATGGTAAATTAATCCGTTCTTTTTATGGCCCTTCAAAATACGGAGGGGGCGGTACTGTAGATCCAGAGGATAAAACTAAGTTCTACTATTCTGAGGAGACAAAAGGAGCAATGGAATTTGCGCTGGATTGGCAAACTGGTGAAAACAAATTAAAACAAGTCATTTACCGTAAAACGCCCGGTAGCCTGGATTTAGCATTCAGGAGCTCGGGCCCGGAAACAGCTTTATATTATAAAGGTAAACGGTATTTTACCAATTGTTACAGTTCAAATCCTACAGGAGGGCAGCCAACGGCATTTCTGTTTGTAGACCGAGATGGGATCGCGTATCCTGCAGCTGCAATGGGAAGAGCAGATGCCTGGGAAATTTTAAAGGAAGAGCGGTTTAAATCTGTTTTGCCGGCAGATGTTGATTTGAATGGCAAAGGAGAAAAAGTACTTGCTTTTTTTATGTGGACGGATATAAATGAAGATGCAGCGGTGCAAACCAATGAGGTTAGCTTTATAAAAGGAGCCGCAAGCGGTGTAACCGTGATGTCGGATCTCTCTTTTATTATCGCGCAACTTAATGGTAAAGCTACTCAGTTTGCACCAGTAAGTTTTTCAGCAAAGGGCAGCCCGGTTTATCAGTTGGGTAATGCTAAGGTACTTGCTGCCGGTATACTTTCTCCGGCATCATCTGGTGGTAATCAGGTACTCACAGATGCAAATGGTTGGACGGTCGCCGTTCAGGGAATGGCGCCTTTTCATAAATATTCCATCAGCGGAGCCAAAGATGGGAAAGCCCGCTGGAGTTATCCAAATATGTGGCCTGGTTTGCATGCTTCTCATGAAGCTCCTTTACCCTCATTTAGTGGTGAATTAATAGGCCCAACACGTTTACTTGGTGGACTAATGGACATCAAAGGTGCAGATTCCGGCCCGCTCTGGGCAGTAAACAGCAACCACGGTATGGTTTATGTATTTACCACAGATGGTTTATTTGTGGCCACATTATTTGAACCGATGCGCAGCGGAAAGCGTTGGCGGATGCCAGTGGCTGAAAGGGGTATGAGTTTAAAAGGAGTTAGCCTTGGTGAGGAGAATTTTTGGCCAAGCATTACGCAAACCAAAGCCGGCGAAGTGTATCTTGTAGATGGCGCCAGGAGTAGCGTGGTCCGTGTAGATGGCTTAAAAAATATAAGCAGGCTACCTGTAAGTACGCTTAATGTAACTACTGCAGATCTTGATAAAAGTCGTGTTTACCAGGTGAAATCAGAGTCACAGCGTCAAAAGGCTGAAGGCCGTGGGGTGTTGACCGTTGCTTTAAGCAAAGCAACATTGGTAGTTGATGGCAAGGTTGACGACTGGAAGGATGCAAATTGGGTAGATATTGACAAGAGTGGCGTTAAGGCCAATTTTAATTCAAATTCCAAGCCTTACAATGTTACTGGTGCTGTAACTGTTTCTGGCGATAAATTATATGTGGCCTACCGTACAGGAGATGCAGAACTGCTTAAAAATACAGGTGAAATGCCAGTTGCGCCTTTTAAAACCGGCGGAGCATTAGATCTAATGATTGGTGCGGATGCAACTGCAAAATCAGATCGCAGTTCTCCCGTGGCTGGAGACATACGTTTATTAGTTACCCTGGTTAAAGGTAAACCTAAGGCTTTGCTTTACCGCGCAGTAGTTGCGGGTAGTAAAGCTGCCGACAGAGTTCCCTTTGCCTCTCCTTGGCGTACCATTACTTTTGACGGTGTGGAAGATGTGACAGCACAACTTAGTTTTGCTGCCGGTAAAAATGGAGATTACGAAATTTCTGTGCCATTGTCAGTATTGAACCTTAAGCCAATGCCCGGCATGCTGATTAAAGGTGATATCGGTATTTTACGTGGCGATGGTGCACAGACCATTTCAAGGGTGTACTGGAGCAATAAGGCTACTGGAATTGTTTCTGACGTGCCTGCTGAAGCAGAATTAAGTCCCGGATTATGGGGTACATGGGAATTTAAATGATTTAGGGAGGCGTTTGTTAAGCCTGTACATTAAAATGGGATTATGGTACAGTTCATTTTAATGTACAGGCAGTACTTTTATACTAATTCAATCGCCCTACAAATCGATGAAGCAATATTAATTTAACCAAATAAAATCATGAACAGAATTTTAACAATCACAGCGGCATTTATGCTTGTTTTTACGCTTGTTGGCCATGCACAAGATCCTGCAAAAAAAAAGAAACCGGGTTTTGGTTTTAATTCCGGGACTATGACCGAACTGAACTTTACGCAAGAACAGAGAGATAAGATCAAGGCGATACAAGTTGAATCGTCTCAAAAGGTAAAGAAAATACAGGAAGATGGTAAAGTGGCTGCTGCAGCATTTGATAAAAGTGTAGACAGTTTGCTTACAGCACCTCAGCGGGTAAAGTTAGCTGAACTTAAAACGGCTCAGGGAAAAGCCTTTAACTTAAATAAAAAAGCCTGTGAAGACCTTGGTGTATCACCTGAAGTAGAACCTAAATTATTGGCCTTGGCGAAGGAGAATCACGTCTTTAGGTGGAAGGGATCACAAGCCTGGGCTAAGATCAATAAAGAGGTGATAGAAGCCCAGTTGGCAGTGCTTACTGAAGAACAAAAGAAAAAAGTGGATGAAATGAAAAAAGCAATCGACGACTATAACAAAAGCATATAATAATTTAACGCAAACCCCTCTCTTTAATGCCGGGTTGTTTATACACCTGGCATTTTACTATTGTATCCAAATATATCAAGATGAACCATCTGTATAAACATGTTATTTTCAGTTTGCTGTTAGTGGTCTTTTTAACAGTAAAAACCGAGTCAATCGCGCAACAACTACCAAAATATTTAAATACAAAATTGGCTACAGAATTGCGGGTAACTGATCTGGTCTCCAGATTAAGTACCGCTCAAAAAATTAAGTTGTTGCGGTATACTTCGACGGAAATTGATAGTAACGGTTTAAAAATCCCCGCATACAACTGGTGGAACGAATGTCTTCATGGTGTTGCAAGGGCTGGAAAGGCAACCGTATTTCCGCAAACTATTGGGATGGCTGCCTCCTGGGACACAAGCCTGATCAACCAAATTTCCTCTGCAATATCTGATGAGGCACGTGCCAAATATGAACAGTTTTCAAGAAATGGAAAAAGGGGAATTTACCAGGGTTTAAACTTTTGGACTCCCAACATCAATATATTCAGAGATCCCAGGTGGGGCAGGGGAATGGAAACCTATGGAGAAGATCCTTGTTTGACCGGCACCCTGTCGGCTTCATTTATCAAAGGGATTCAGGGAAATAACCCCAATTATTTTAAAGCCATTGCCACGGTAAAGCATTTTGTGGTACACAGCGGACCCGAGGCTACACGACATAGTATTAACGCGGAAGTGAGCGACAGGGATCTTTTTGAAACCTATACGCCTGCTTTTAAACAATGTGTGCAGGATGCAAAGGTTTATTCAGTGATGTGTGCGTATAATCGTTTTAGAGGCCAGCCCTGCTGCGGTAACAGCTTTTTGCTAAGTGATCTTTTACGGCACCAATGGGGCTTTAAAGGTTTTATTGTAACCGATTGCTGGGCTATGGCGGATTTTTATACTAAAGGTTCACATGAAGTCTCTGCAAGCCCTGAAGAAGCTTCGGCTATGGCCATAAAAAGCGGAGTTGACCTTGAATGTGGTGATTCTTTTGCGGCTTTGGATGTGGCACTTGCTAAAAAGCTGATTACCGAGGCCGAACTGGATGTGGCATTGAAACGTCTATTTACTGCCAGGTTTAAACTCGGTTTTTTTGATAAGGATGGTGCAGCACCTTATACCAGCATCCCTTACAGCGTGGTAGAATCGAAAGCGCATCAATCACTCGCTTTAAAAGCTGCGCAGAAATCTATTGTATTGCTAAAAAATCAAAACAATCTGCTTCCGCTGTTAAGAAATATAAAAACACTTGCTGTGGTAGGGCCAAATGCAGATGATGGCGATATCTTGCTTGCAAATTACCATGGCTATCCCTCTCAGGTGGTTACACCACTTGAAGGCTTGAAAAACAGGTTACCAAGTACAAAGATCTTATATGCCAAAGGAAGTCGCCATGCGGCAGAAGTGCCGAACCTGGAAGTTATTCCGGCAGATTTTCTATATACAAACGCTGCGGCTACCAAACACGGAATGACAGCGGAATATTTTAAAAGTATAGATTTTACTGGTCGTGCTGCAATTAGCAGAAATGACAAAAACATAAATTTTTATTGGATCAATTCTTTACCCGACAACACTTTTGACAGAGAAAATTTTAGCGTGAAATGGAATGGCTACCTGAAAGCCCCGGTAAGCGGAAAATACAGTTTGGGTTTGTATGGGTACAATGACTGTAAGTTATATGTAAACGACAGTCTGATTGCTACCGTGAATAGTCCGCATGAACCTTACCAGGATTATAAAAACCTGGATTTTAAAGCGGGACAAACCTATAAAATCAGAATTGATTACATTAGCACTAAAGCAGCACCGCTGATCCAGTTAAAATGGTCAAGACCAGACGAGGAACTGGAAGCGCCGGCTCTTGCTATTTGTAAAGAAGCAGATGCCGTGGTGATGGTTATGGGACTTTCTCCAAGATTAGAAGGCGAGGAAATGAGCCTTGAAGTGGATGGGTTTTATAAAGGAGACCGTACTAAGTTGAAACTTCCTGATGTGCAAAGTCAGCTGATCAAAAAAGTACGGGCACTTGGAAAACCAGTTATTTTAGTGCTGGTCAATGGTAGTGCGTTGGCCATAAACTGGGAGAAAGAAAACATTCCTGCCATTGTGGAAGCCTGGTATGGCGGCCAGGAAGCGGGGAATGCAATTGCGGACGTGTTGGTTGGTAACTATAATCCATCTGGCAGGCTCCCTGTTACTTTTTATACTTCTGAAGAGCAGCTTCCACCATTTGAAAACTACGATATGCGAGGCAGAACTTACCGTTACCTGCAAACTAAACCACTATATGAGTTTGGTTACGGTTTAAGTTATACCAATTTTACCTACAGTCAGCTAAAGGCAAATACAAAACAGCCTATTGGTCAAAAAATGGCGGTTAGCATTCAAGTAAAAAATTCAGGAAAACGCGATGGTGAAGAAGTTGTACAGCTATATGTAAACAATCCAGATCCCTTAAAACATCAGGAACGTTATGCTTTAAAAGCTTTTAGAAGGATTTTTTTAAAAAGCCAGGAAAGCGCAGTAGTTACATTTGAGCTAAAACCTGAAGACTTTTCTGTCATCACCAAGGAAGGGAAAAGGACGGTTAAGCCCGGATCATTTACAATTTATGCAGGTGGCAAGCAACCAGAGCTGGATGCTAAAGATACAGGAAACGTATTAAGGACAACCATCACTTTGCAAGGAACAGCAAAAGACCTTAAACTTTAGATTATGGACAATTGGATCAGCAAGATAATTTATACTGCATTACTTTGCGGGCTAAGTGCTTTTTCGGGCTTGGCCCAGAGCTTAGGCAATTATAAAACTATACAGGTAATACCGCAGCAAATAGTATTTACAACAAGTACAGGTAACAGGATTAGTATTAAAGCCTATACTGATCAGGTAATTAGAGTTCAGGTGGCAAAAAATGGGGAGGAGTTTTTAAAAGATAACCATTATGAAATGGTGGCTTCCCATAAAATGACAGGTCAGCTCAAATTTACTGAAAAACCTGGCGTTTTTGAGATTGCAACGTTACCTGTTGCTACCGGAACTGGGATCAGGGTTTACAAAGCTCCTTTTAAAATTGAATTTTATAATCTGGCCAACAATACCTCCTACTTAAAAGATAGTGAAGGTATTAACTGGACGGGAACGGAAATATCTGCAGCATTTGCGGCCGACAAGAATGAACATTTTTGCGGAATGGGACACCAGTCCTTCGGGTTAGTACCTTCTTTAGATTTAAAGGGACAAACGGCGAGGTGCAACTATGGTGATTTTGATTTTAATGAGGACAAAAATTCAAAAGATGGATGGGCAGGGCAAGCATTTTTGACAGTTCCATTTTTTATGTCCAGTAAAGGTTACGGCATCTTTGTAAACAGCACTTTTCCACATCAATTTAATTTTGGGAAGGCTAATAACTATGGTTTTAAAATTGATACTCGTGGTTTTAAAGGTCAGATGGATTATTTTTTCATTCAGGGGCCTCAATTTAAAACAATCTTAGAAAGATATACCAACCTTACAGGGAAGCCACGAATGCCACAAAAATCAATGTTTGGCCTACAGTTGTCAGATAAGGGTGCATCTGATAATGAAGGTGCAGACTGGTGGAAGAAAAAGGTTAAGGAGCATCGTGATGCGGGATACCCTCTGGATCACGTAGTAAATGATAACCGCTGGAGGGCAGGAACCGGTGGATGGTCGGGATCCTGGTTTGAATGGGATAAAACCAGGTATAAAAACCCAAAGGAATATGCAGCGTGGTGCAAAAAAAACGGCCTTACTGTAACCCTGGATTTGAACAGAAATATCACTTCTGCTAGTGAAGGATATAAGCCTTCCTATAATTTGCGAAATGCAGAAAAAGTAAGGGAACCATTTTCTGTTCCCGATTACTCAAGTAAAGAAGTACGTAACTGGCTTTGGTCACTCTTCTGGAAAAAATCCTTAAACCCGGCATTGCAATATCCTGGTGATGCCATATGGATGGACGAGATAGATGAAATGACAAATATTCCGGATACCAGCATTTGTGCGGATGGAAGAAGTTGGGCGGAAAATAGAAACTATTACCCATTTCTGGTTGCAAAAGCGGTGGTGCAGGAAGGTTGGGACAATGAAAATAAAAACATCCCTGCAGGTATAGGTGAAGCCGAAAGGCCTTTTGCATGGTGCAGGGGAATGCTGGCTGGTGGACAGCGCTATGCTACCCATTGGTCTGGTGATTTAAAGTGCAGTTATAGCTGGATGCAGCAGACTATCCGTGGGATGCAGACATCGGGCTTATCTGGTTTTCCTTATTTTAACCATGATGCGGGAGGCTTTAGAGCGCCTGGGCCGGATGATGGAATGTATATTCAATGGGCACTGGCGATGGGAAGTTTTTCTCCAATATGGCGCCCTCATGGTATGGGAGAAAACAGGCGCTGGCCTTTAGACCGATCTAAAGTATGTCAGGATGCGGCTACAAAATATGCCACGCTACGCTACCAGATGATGCCTTACATTTATAGCATGGCCTATCAGGCATATGCAAAAGGTACCCCTATGGCCCGCGCAATGGTAGTAGATTACCAAAATCAACAAGATGCCTGGGCGCATGATCAGCAGTACATGTGGGGAGATGCACTGCTGGTAGCACCAAATACCTCTTCCAGAGATTCTATAGTGTCTGTGTGGTTACCTGCTGGGCAAAACTGGTATAGCTTTTGGAACGACAAAAAATTCAATGGCGGGCAGGTGATTCAGTTTCCCGCAAAGTTTGGAGAGTTGCCCGTATTTGTAAAAGAAGGCGCAATTATTCCTAAACATGCATTTGCCAAAAGTACTTTTTGGATTAAACCAGGTACATTAATACTAGATATTTATCCAGGCAAAAATGGTGCATATACGCTATATGAGGATGATGGACTAACCGAGCGTTATAAAACTAAAAACGAAAGAAGGTTTACTGAAATTTTGTACAATGATAAGGGTAGTCAGGTTATAGTGAAAGCTGCAAAAGGCTTTTATTCTAAAGCGCCTGAAAACAGAACTTATCAGCTAATGTTACATGGTATAAACGGTATCACGGTAATAAATACCATTAAGCATACCATACATAAAGACCTGATAATTCCTTTAAAATGAAAGACCTAGCAAAACGTTTTCCGCAAAATCCATTATTGAGCCCTTTAGACTTAAAGCCTAGTCGCCCGGGACTGCAAATTACTTGTCTGCTAAACCCCGGTGTTTTTACCTTTCAGGGTAAAACCTGGATGCTTGTACGTGTTGCAGAACGTCCTGCACAAAAGGATGGTTTCATTTCGTTTCCAGTATTAACAGAAAATGGAACAGACATCATTGAACTGTCACTTGACGACCCGGATTTGAATACTGATGATCCAAGGGTGATCCGCTATAGAAATGCTGACTTTCTAACTACGCTATCTCATTTGAGGTTATTGAGCAGTGAGGATGGCCTGCACTTTACCGAACCGCTAGGTTATCCATTGTTGCAGGGTATAGGCAAGCAGGAAACTTTTGGTATAGAAGACTGTAGGGTAACAAAGTTAGAAGATACGTATTACCTCACCTTTACCTCAGTTTCTGAAGACGGTGTAGGTGTAGGTTTAAAAACTACAAAAGACTGGAAAACCTTTCATTCAGAAGGAATGATTATTCCTCCTCATAATAAGGACTGTGCTATTTTTGAAGAGAAAATTAATGGCAAGTTCTATGCACTGCACCGGCCAAGCAGTGTAGATCTTGGAGGTAATTATATTTGGCTGGCAGAATCTCCGGATGGAATACACTGGGGTAGACATAAATGTATTGCAAAAACAAGGGCTGGACAGTGGGACAGCAAGAGAGTTGGTGCTGGTGCCGCACCGATTAAAACAGCTCAAGGCTGGCTGGAAATTTACCACGGGGCAAACGCAGAGCATAGGTATTGTCTGGGTGCTTTTTTGTTAGACCTTAATGACCCTTCTATTTTACTGGCGAGAACAGACGATCCCATCATGGTACCAATTGAAAATTACGAAACGAGTGGCTTTTTCGGACATGTAGTTTTTACGAATGGACATGTGGTGGATGGGGATGAAATTACGATTTATTATGGAGCTGCTGATGAGTATGTCTGCGGCGCAAAATTTTCAATTGCGGAGGTTTTATCCGCGTTAATCTATGATGATGCTAAACAAACTTAAAGCTGAAATTCAGCATTTTAAAGATCAATCGCATAATTTTAAAATACTTACCCTTACCAATCTTGTGTATGGGATAGTACTCCCTGTTATTGATATTTTTGTGGCAGCGTATGTAATGCGAAATTCTAATGACCCTTCTAAAGTGGTGGTGTATCAACTGACAATTTATACAGGTATACCGATCACTTTTTTAATAAATGGTTGGCTATTGAACAAATTCCCTATCAAGATATTATACTCTTTGGGCATGGTGCTTAGCGGGGTATCTATGATGATCATGATGTCTTTAAAAACGCTGGACATTACAGGCATTGGTATTGCGGGTATTGTGATGGGCATGTCATTTGGATTTTATTGGGCCAATAGGGATTTTCTTGCCCTGGCTACTACAGACGATAAAAACAGGAATTACTATTATGGTTTGGAGACCTTTTTTTATACCATTATTGCGGTAGTGATCCCTTTTTTAATAGGATGGTACATCGCCGTATATGCCAATGTTGGCGATTCTAAGTTTGCCTATAAAGTGATCACTGGCGTAGTGCTAATAGTTACATTGGGTGCTTCTATAATGTGCTTTAAGGGAGAATTTAAAAATCCGGTGCAGAAAAAGTTTTTATACCTAAAGTTTGATCCATACTGGTATAAGTTAATGTTTTTGGCCGTGTTAAAAGGATTGGTGCAAGGATTTTTGGTTACGGCTCCTGCAATGCTCATTATGTTACTTGTAGGAAATGAGGGTACTTTAGGCACTATACAGTCAATAGGGGCTATTTTTGCTGCTGTACTCATGTATATCATTGGACGCAATACGCAACCCTCACATAGGTTATATGTTTTTGGAACAGGTTTGGTTTTGTTTACCGTAGCGGCGTTAATTAATGGGGTTTTGTTTAGTACTCTGGGCGTAATGCTGTTTATGTTATTTCTTTTGCTGGCTAAACCGCTGTTGGATCTGGCTTATTTTCCTATACAGTTTAGTGTAATTGATATCCTGAGCAAAAAGGAAAACCGCAATGAGTTTGCTTATTTTCTAAATCATGAAGCAGGATTGTATGTAGGAAGATTAGCTGGTGCCGGAACATTTTTGCTGATGGCTTATGCCTTTTCCAATGAAATTGCATTGCGTTATGCCATCATTATTGTGGCTGTGCTGCAACTAGGCTCTTACTGGATTGCTAAGGGGATTATCCGTCAGGGTAAGTTGATGGTTGAGACTGTTTCTGCGAAACAATAGATTGATTCTACGCAGTATTTTCTATGTGACGATTGGGGCTTAGTTAAACAAAAGCCTCAATTTTGAGGTTATAACCTCTATAATTATTCCGTTATGTTAGAAAATAAATCCCTGGTAGAAGATCCAAAGAAGGGCAGTTCACGGCGTGATTTCCTTAAAAAGTCCTCAGTTATTACTGCTATTGCACTCACGCCAGCTGCTGCAGTGAAAGCCTCAGATCTAAGGCTTGACGAAAAATTTTCGGATGCAATAGAACAAATGCCTTTGAGCCTTCAAATTAATGGCCAGCCTTATCAGCTTAAGGTAGAGCCATGTACCACTTTACTGGATCTTTTAAGGGAGAAACTTAAACTTACGGGTACTAAAAAAGGTTGCGATCAGGGACAATGTGGTGCATGCACAGTGCACATTGATGGCGTAAGAACAAACTCCTGCCTTACTTTAGCAGTTATGCATGAAGGCGCCAAAATTACGACTATAGAAGGACTTGCAGATGGCCGGAAATTGCATCCCATGCAAGAGGCATTTATTAAACATGATGCCTTACAATGCGGATACTGCACGCCGGGACAAATCATGTCTGCAGTGGCCTGTATACAGGAAGGGCATGCCAATTCGGAAATGGAGATCAGAGAATTTATGAGCGGCAATATTTGCCGTTGTGGTGCCTATGCGAATATAGTGAACGCTATACAGGAAGTAAAGGGGGGCAGGTCATGAACAATTTTCAATACAGCAGGGTTAATAATCCATCATCAGCTTTAGCGGAGTTGGCTAAAAAGCCAAATGCCAAACTTCTTGCAGGTGGTACTAACCTGATAGACCTGATGAAATATGGTGTTATGGCACCAGACAGATTAATTGACATCAACCAGCTGCCTTATAATGAAGTGGTAAAAAGTAACGGTATGTTGCACATTGGTAGCACAGTGCGAAACAGCATAGCTTCAGCGAATCCACTTGTACTACAGCACCAGCCATTGCTTTCGCAGGCTATGTTGTCAGGGGCTTCCGCTCAATTGCGGAATAAAGCAACCATGGGAGGTAACTTATTGCAGCGAACAAGGTGTCCATATTTTTACGATACTAGTGCCCCATGTAATAAAAGAACACCAGGTACTGGTTGCAGTGCATTAGCAGGATACAATAGGATGCATGCTATTTTTGGTGCAAGCGATTCTTGTATTGCGGTTAATCCGAGTGATATGAACGTGGCCTTAGTAGCACTTGATGCGATTATTGTAGTTACCGGACCAAAAGGAGAACGTAAAATTAACATGGCAGACTTTCACCGCTTGCCAGGCAATAATCCCGAGCTTGACAGTACGCTTGACAAAAGAGAAATCATTACTGTAATCAGCATTCCAGATCATAAACTTAGTAAGACTACTTATCTGAAAGTGCGCGACCGTACTTCTTATGCTTTTGCACTAGTTTCAGTAGCGGTAGCTTTAGAAATGGAAGGCGCTGTGATCAAAGATATAAGGTTGGCGATGGGAGGGGTGGCCCACAAGCCATGGCGTCTGCTTTCTGCAGAACAGTTACTAAAAGGCAAAATAGCCTCAGTTGCCAATTTTAAAATGGCCGCAGCAATAGCTATGGAGGGAGCAAAAGCGTATCAACACAATGCTTTTAAACTTAAACTTGCCCCAAATTCAATTCTTCAGGCCTTAAAAACAGCATCAGGAATAAAAGCATAACCATGGAAAAAATGACTATAGACAGGGTAGATGCCCGGGCCAAAGTTACAGGTGCAGCAAAATATTCAGCCGAAATACAATTGCCGGACTTAACTTATGCCGTATTGGTAGAAAGTACAATTGGACAGGGTACGATTAAAAATTTAGCTACTAAAAAGGCAGAATGGGCACCGGGGGTTATAGCTGTGATTTCACATTTGAATACTCCCGGCGTACCGGAATATAAACTACCAGATCAAAGTAAAACTCAGAAACAGTTAAAAGTTTTTAACGACGCAAACATCTATTTTAATGGTCAACCTATAGCAGTTGTTATAGCAGACACACTGGAACGCGCACAATATGCGGCATCCTTAGTAGAAGTTACCTATGCAAAAGAAATCCATATCAGCAATCTGGAAGCGAACCTGGCGAGGGCTACAGCGCCAAAAAATGCGAAAGCAAATCCTAAAGCCTTTACTGCAGATTTTGTACGGGGTAAAGCGGCCGCCTGGAAGGATGCGGAATTTAAACTGGAAGAAGAATATATTCAGCCTTCGGAAGTTCATCATCCTATGGAATTACATTCCATCATTGCAAATTGGGAAGCAGAAGACAAATTGACCTTAGTAGATAAAACTCAGGGTTCACAGCAAACTGCAGCCAGCATTGCTAAATCTTTCCAGCTTCCTGTAGAAAATGTAAAAGTACTGGCTACCTATGTTGGTGGTGCTTTTGGATCAGCATTACGCGTGTGGCCGCATGAGATTATCGCTATTTTAGCTGCTAAAAAGGTTAAAAAGCCGGTAAAACTCGTTTTGCACCGAAACCAGATGTCGTATATGGTAGGCTACCGGCCGCATACTATACAAAAAGTTGCGATCGGTGCTGCAAAGGACGGCAAATTGCTGGGTATTTCGCATGAATCTTTTGGTAAAACCTCCATGTATGAAGAGTTTACGGAGAATGTATTGCAAATGACGCGGATGATGTATGATGTGCCAAATATTGATACGAAATACAGAATTGTGCCTTTAAATGTTAGTACGCCTGCACCAATGCGCGGGCCCGGAGAGGCTACGGGATCTTTTGCACTGGAGTGCGCATTGGATGAACTTTCTTATCAATTGGATCTGGATCCGATACAATTGCGGATAGTTAACTATGCTGCAGAAGATCCGGATAAAAAATTACCCTGGTCCAGCAATTACCTGAAGGAATGTTATCGTTTAGGAGCGGAAAAGATAGGCTGGAATAAACGCAGGCCTATAGCGGGCAGTGTGCAGGAGGGCGAGTGGAAAATAGGATATGGAATGGCTACGGGTACATTTGGAGCGTTTAGGAGTGCCGCTACGGTAAAAGCAATTTTAAATCCAGATGGTTCTTTGCTGCTGCAATCAGCGATTGCCGATATTGGACCGGGAACCGCTACTGCCATGACTGCAATTGCAGCCGAGCATATTGGATTACCAGTAGAGAAAATCACCTTCCAACTGGGCAATTCCAGCTTTCCTAAAGCACCAATGCAGGGAGGATCAAATTCACTGGCTACAGTTGGATCTGCAACTGTGGCAGCATGTACAAATTTAAAGTTGGAACTTGCCAAACGTGCTGCCAAACAAAAACCAGATTGGATGAATGCCTTACCAGAAAATGTAAAAATTGAAGGCAGTTTGCTGGTAAATACTTATGATAAACCAACCAAAGTAAACTTAAGTTCTTTATTTGAATCTGGAGCAACAGAACTAATTGTAGAAGGTAGCGCAGCCCAAGGTGATGAAAAGAACAAATACTCATTTTATTCTTATTCTGTTCACTTTATAGAAGCCCATGTTCATGAACTTACGGGCGTAGTGCGAATAAAAAATGCGGTTTCTGTAGTAGATTGCGGTACTGTAGTAAGTCCGAAAACAGCCAGAAGCCAGTTGATGGGTGGGATTGTGGGTGGTATAGGTATGGCTTTAATGGAAGAAGCTGTAATTGACGACCGCAGCGGGCGTACGGTTAATGCCAGTTTTGGCGATTATCATGTGCCTGTTAATGCCGACATTCCGCAAATGGAAATGATATTTGTAAATCAAAAGGATCCCTACCTAAATCCAATGGGTTCTAAAGGCTTGGGTGAGGTGGTCATAATAGGTGTTGCACCGGCAGTAGCTAATGCTGTGTATAATGCAACAGGCAAACGCGTAAGGCATTTGCCTATTACACCAGATAAATTAATTTAAATGCTCATTTATACCTGCTCTAAAGGCAACTGTCTTGATTTAGGGCCTGTTTGTTTTAAAGTATGTTTAACAGGATCCTGGACTAGTTCCGGGCTTCCTGTTAAATGATCTGCCGTCTTTTTAACATGGCTTCTAATATCATCTACCAGATGCTCTTTTATCTCTAACGATTTCCTCTTTTTAAAGATACCTGTCAGGTCTGTAAAAATATCTGAAACAAAACCTCTTGCTTTACTTCCGCTTTGTGGGGTAAACAATGTACTTATTACTGCACCAACGGCAATGCCGGTAATTAACGCCACCGCGGGCAATGACGAGTCAACTTTTCTAAATTTCATAAGATCTGTTTTTTCATTTAACACATAACAAGAGAAAGTGTTTTTCATCTTATCATGACCCGCAGCCTACCACGTTTTAAACAATCACAGATTAATCGCAGTTAGAAGACAGATAAATCACACATCAAACGCATACAATATGTGCCATTGATGTGTGATTTATGTGCGATTGATGTGTGATTGATCTGTGATTTATTAAATCATGTCCCGAAATTGATCGTGATAACAGTAATGATTACTTAACACCGGCTTAATTTTAGGCCCTTACTTTTGTGGCATAAATATTTGGTTAGTATTTATAAAGTTTAGGTTTAGTTGATAAACAAAATGCCCAGGATGGATGTCCTGGGCATTTATTTTTTTAGCTAAAATTTCATCTTACAGGTTCTTACCAATTTTCTCCAGCATTTCAGCGGGAATGTTCCTGGTATCTACAACGAGAAATCCATCCAGACAATCAGAAAATTTAGGGTCTATATTGAAACAGATGATTTTGGCATTTAAATTCATATATTGCCTTAACAGCACTGGTATTTTAATATGGTTGTTCTCAATATCAGAAATAAGGCTATCCAGGTCTTTCAGTGACTCACTGCTTTCAACAAGAAGATCGGTATCTATAGGAGAAAGGTCTGCTTTAAATTTGTTTTTTGGCTTTACATAGTGAGCAAGGTCATAATCAAAATGATTTTTCGTTATGTAATCTACAATAAGCGATTTTGATAATTTAGAGAAATTATTGCTAATGCTTACAGGCCCAAACATATATCGATACTGGGGATTATCTAGTAAATACTTTAAAATACCTTTCCACAGTAAAAAAAGTGGTAAGGGTTTTTGCTGATACTCTTTCCTGATCCAGGAACGGCCAAGCTCAATACCCTGCCTTAAAATAGGATAAAACGGTTCTTTAATTTTAAACAATTCTGAGAGGTAAAAACCTCTTCTGCCCATGGTGTTTAAGATTTCGTCGCCTTTGCCTATACGGTAGGCGCCTACTATGTTTTGCTTTTCTTTATCCCAGATAAAAAGATGATGGTAGTAAATATCGTAATTATCAAGGTCTATTTTTTTATTTGTACCCTCACCAACTTCGCGGAAAGTGATTTCACGCAGCCGGCCGATTTCCCTTAAAATATTAGGTATGTTGGCTGTTGGGGTAATGTATACCTCATAGTTTTTTTCAGACCAGTACTTGAAGCTTTCCAGTTGTTCCACCTCTTCGGCAAGAAGCTCAGGTGATGTTTCTGCGATAACAGCTTCCGGTTTTTTTTTAATCTTAAAAAGGCTAATGGGGTTAAACAGTTTCTTTTCCTGTTCCAGACCTGTAGCTAAGGCATACGTGCGGGCACGAAGAAAGTCCAGTAATTTATTCGTGTTGTTGCGGTACGAGATGTCTTCAATATGGATGGGTTTTCCGATTCTTACTTTTATTTTAAGGCCTTGTTTGTTCAGGAATTCGGATGGTAACTTAGCGGTACGAAGTGTAGGGTGTATGAAACTAAGGATATTAAAAAGTACGCCATTATTGCCATGAAAATAAATGGGTACTACTGGTACCTTTGCTCTTGCAATGAGTTTTCCAACTACAGGATGCCAGATCCGGTCGGTGATTTCTTGTTTATCTAAACTAAAAGTTGAAACCTCTCCTGCGGGGAAAATGCCGACAGGTGTACCAGCTTTTAGGAGGTCAAAAGTAGCTTTTAATCCGCTGATGCTGGATGAGTGCTGTACATTCTCAAATGGATTAACTGCAACAAAGAACTCAGTGAGGTTAGGGATTTTGTTCAGGATAAAATTAACCATAACTTTTGCCTCCGGCCTTACCGTACACAGTAACTTAACCAGTGCCAGTCCTTCAATACCTCCATATGGATGGTTGGCAATGGCGATAAAACCGCCTGTTTTAGGTATATTTTTAAAATCGTCTTGATCAAAATCGATTGACACCCCAATTGTTTCCAGAATTTTGTCTACGAACTCTAAGCCATTGAAATGTTGGTTTTGAGAGAAAACTTTATTAATGTCATTTAATTTCATTACTTCCATTAGTAAGGCCGCCAGTCCTGGAACGCCCAGTTTATCTATTTTGGTAGCTTTAGCGAACTCTTTGGTTGTTATGATCTTCATCCAGATTGTTTGTATAATGAATTTGTTAGCAAATTCAAAAATAAGATTAATATTCTTAAATATGAGTAGTACATTAGCAGAGTTTGATTAATGTGCTGAAAATGGTAAAAGAATGGCTGTACAAATACTTCGATTTAAGTAAACGCGAGTTTAATGGATTGATGTCATTAGCGGTTATTTTAATTGTTGTAATGGCAGCACCCGAAATTTCTAACCTTCTTTTTCCATACCAGCACAATGTGGCAGCCGAAAATTTGGCTATTCAGGAACTTGAACTCGAGAATTCTGAGCCATATCCTCATGCTAAAAAAGCAGACGGTCAAAAAACTGGAGATTTGGATTTTTTTGACCCTAATACTATTGGATTGGATGGCTGGCAGAAACTTGGACTTTCAGAGAAACAGGCCCGGGTAATTCTAAATTACAGAGATAAAGGGGGCAAATTTCGCAATCCAGACGATTTAAAAAAAATGTATTCCATAAGTAGAAGCAAGTATGCGGAGCTCCTTCCTTATATTAGGATGGAGACTGTGACTGCAAAGACTAATTACGGAAGTTTTGGTAGCACTAACAAGGCTTATTTGGCTAAAAAATCTGATCCTGAAATCATCGAAGTGAATGGTGCCGATACGCTGTTACTTGATAAAATAAAGGGTGTAGGGCCGGTTTTTGCACGAAGAATTATAAAATATAGAGATAGGCTTGGAGGATTTTACAAAAAGGAACAGTTAATGGAAGTTTTTGGACTGGATTCGGTGAAGTTTGACGAAATCAAAAATCAGGTTGATATAGATGTATCATTGCTTAGAAGGATCAATATCAATAGCGCTGTTGTGGAAGATTTTAAAAATCATCCTTACATCCGCTACAAACAAGTAAATGCATTGATACAATACAGAAAACAGCATGGAAATTATACTGATATTGAGGACTTAAAAAAGGTGGCCATTTTGACCCCGGAATTAATTGTGCAGCTGAAACCTTATCTTTCTTTTAAATGATGATAGCATCTAAAATAAAACAAGCCATACGCGATGTGGCGGATTTTCCCAAACCAGGAATCGTATTTAAAGACATTACTCCTATATTAAAAGACTCACGCTTATGTGCAGAGATTACCGCTTCATTGGCGAACCAGCTTAACGGATTGAAGATTGATGTGGTAGCAGGTATAGAAAGTCGGGGTTTCCTGTTTGGGATGTCTCTGGCGCAGGCCTTGAACGTGCCATTTGTGCCAATTAGGAAAGCGGGGAAGCTGCCACACAAAACCATCCAGTATGCTTATGCACTGGAATATGGAAATGCGGTACTGGAATTGCATGAGGATTCTTTATTGCCGGGTCAACGTGTTTTGATTCATGATGATTTACTGGCTACAGGCGGTACAGTAGTGGCAGCGTCTGAATTGATTCAAAAATTAAATGCTGTAGTTGCTGGGTATTCTTTTATCATTTCTCTGGATTTTTTGAATGGAAAGGAGCGGTTGATGGCCTACTCTCCCAATCATTTTGCGCTTGCAGCATATTAACTTCAAAAAAAATATAAGTTTTTTTCCTCCTTTTTTGGCATATTAATCTATATGGTTTAAAACAGGAATGCGGTTAATGAACTGAATACCGTTTCGTTCTGTTTTTAAGCTTATTTTTTGCTTGCTAACCGTGTGATTTTATTTGTTTATCATTGTCCCGTTCAAAGAAAAACATATGCAAAAAATGATTGATCATATTCCAGGATTTAATTTTGCTGTTTCCGAAAACCAGGAACTGGTTAGGGGGATGGTTAAAGATTTTGCCGAGAAGAACATTCGTGCTAAGCTCATGGAATGGGATGAAAATCAGTATTTTCCTGTTGATGTATTTAAAAAACTTGGTGCGCTGGGTTTGATGGGGGTATTGGTTCCAGAGGAATATGGAGGATCTGGATTTGGATATCAGGAGTATGTTGATGTGATTGTAGAGATTGCTAAAGTATGTGGATCTATTGGATTGTCATTAGCTGCGCACAATTCCTTGTGTACGGGGCATATCCTTGCATTTGCAAATGAGGAACAAAAATTAAGATGGTTGCCCAAACTGGCCACGGCAGAGTGGATTGGAGCCTGGGGTTTAACGGAAGCAAATACCGGTTCTGATGCCTTGAGGATGATGACCACTGCAATTTTGGACGGAGACCATTATGTGATAAACGGTGCAAAGAACTGGATTACACATGGGAAATCTGGTGATGTGGCTGTTGTGATGGTACGGACCGGAGATAAAGGAAGTGCTAAAGGTATTTCTGCGCTTGTTGTAGAGCGCGGTACACCTGGTTTTTCTGCCGGTAAAAAGGAGAACAAATTGGGTATGCGTGCTTCTGAAACTACAGAAATGATATTTGACAACTGCCGGGTGCCAGCAGCCAATTTGCTGGGTAATGTTGGTGATGGCTTTAAACAAGCAATGAAGGTGCTGGATGGCGGCAGGATTTCTATAGCGGCACTTGCATTAGGCATTGCAAAAGGTGCCTACGAGGCGGCCTTGGCATATGCACAGGAAAGACATCAGTTTGGACAAGCCATATCAAATTTTCAGGCTATTAGTTTTAAACTTGCGGATATGGCCACGGAGATTGAAGCTGCCGAATTGTTAATTCGCCAGGCTGCGGATATGAAAAACCGAGGACTTAAAATGACAAAAGAGTCTGCAATGGCAAAATATTTTGCTTCGGAGGTTTCGGTGCGGGTGGCAACCGATGCAGTGCAAATCTTTGGTGGATATGGTTATACGAAGGATTTTCCCGTAGAAAAGTTTTACAGAGACAGCAAATTGTGCACTATTGGCGAGGGGACTTCTGAAATTCAGAAAATAGTTATTGCAAGAGAAATATTAAATGCTTAATCTTACAAACTCAAAAATATAATTTCGACTATTCTAACCAAATATACTATTTATCCGGTGCACCTGTAGGGCACCGGATTTTTTTTGAAATGGAAATTCTATTTTTAATTTAATAGTTTGAATTTCAAATAAATGTTCTACATTTGCAGTCCCAAAAACAACGAGAGGAGGTATTTTACGTTATGATCATTATCAACATTAAAGACGGCGAATCATTAGATAAAGCGCTGAAACGTTTCAAAAAGAAGTTTGAAAAAACAGGAGTTTTGAGAGAACTACGTAGTCGTCAGGCATACGAAAAGAAATCTGTTACTCGCAGAACTGAAGTAAAACACGCTGTTTATATCCAGAATATGCATCTTGAAGGAAACGCTTAGTTTCTAAAAGATCTAACATAGAGTTGTTTAAACAACTAAAAGCATTATCAGAGTTTCTGGTGATGCTTTTTTTTTGATTAAAGCTTTGTTAATATAAAGTTTTCGTATATTCACTTAACCAATTATTGATCACCCTGCCTATGTTGATAGCGTCATTTTTGACATATTTAGAACATGAGAAGCGATATTCTCCGCATACCATTGAAGCTTACCGGACAGATTTGCTACAGTTTGAGCAATATGTGTTGGGAACTTTCGAAATGGATTTAGCAAGTGTGGCACATGATCAGGTTAGAAATTATATCGCCACCTTAATGGAAGACCATATCGGTGCAAATTCAATTGGTAGAAAGCTTTCTGCATTGCGGTCCTTTTACAAATTTCTGCGTCGTACGGCTGTGCTATCAGTTAATCCAATGGTGCTGATTAAAGCACCGAGGGTAACTAAGCCTTTACCTGTATTTGTAGATGAGAAGAAAATGGACGAGCTTTTAGACTCCGATGTTTTTTTTGATGACAGTTTTCCTTCTGTAAGGGATAAAATGGTTATGGAGACTTTTTTTGGTACGGGGATCCGGCTTGCTGAATTGGTAGGGTTGAAGGATACAGATTTAAATAGTTACGATGCAAGCTTAAAAGTACTGGGCAAGGGTAACAAAGAAAGAATTATTCCGATAACCAAATCACTTGTAAATCAACTGTCAGCATATATATCTTTAAAAGATGCTCAGAATTTTACCAACAAATCCGCACACTTATTTGTTAGCAATAAAGGAACCAGTGTAACTCATCCAATGATTTATAAGATTGTTCGCCAGTATTTGTCTTACGTGTCTACTCAGGATAAAAGAAGTCCGCATGTTTTAAGGCATTCCTATGCTACCAGTCTGTTAAATCGGGGTGCTGATATCAATGCGATAAAAGAATTGCTGGGGCATGCTAGTTTGGCTGCTACACAAGTTTATACGCACAATTCAATAGAAAGATTAAAATTAATATATAAACAAGCCCATCCAAAGGCCTAAAAAAGGAGGAAAACATGAAAATTACAGTTCAATCGATCCATTTCACCGCAGACTATAAGTTGTTGGAGTTTATTCAGAAGAAAGTTGATAAGCTGGAGTTGTTCCATGATCAGATTATTAATGGAGAAGTTTATTTGAAATTAGAGAATGTGGAAGATGAGGCCAACAAAATAAGTGAGATAAAGTTGAGTGTTCCCGGTGGAGTTTTGTTTGCAAAGGAGCAATGTAAATCTTTTGAGGAAGCAACGGATCTGGCAATTGAGTCGTTAAGAAAGCAAATTACCAAGCACAAAGATAAAACGAGAGAAAAACTTAGTGAACATAAGGCATTATTAAGTGCTGATGAAGTGTCTGATTATTAGAGGACTGGTTTTTTTAAAACTAAAAAATGTGCTGGCAAGTAATATTTGCCAGCTTTTTTTTGAAAAAAAAGTTTGCAGGACAAATTTATTCTTGTAGATTTGCATTCCATTTCAGGGAGGTCGTCGCCTCTAAAGATTTGAAGAGTTCTATGAAAGTTTAAAACATATCGGTACAAAACTTGAAAAAGTAAAGTATCATATAAGCCTCCTTAGCTCAGCTGGTAGAGCAACTGACTTGTAATCAGTAGGTCATTGGTTCGATCCCGATAGGAGGCTCTTTTAATTTAAGCGTAGTGATACGTGAGGCATTAAAAGAATGGGGGGATACCAGAGTGGCCAAATGGGACAGACTGTAACTCTGTTGTCGCAAGACTTCGAAGGTTCGAATCCTTCTCCCCCCACAATAAAGAAGCGAAAGTAGCTCAGTTGGTAGAGCGATAGCCTTCCAAGCTATAGGTCGCGAGTTCGAACCTCGTCTTTCGCTCTTAATATTGAAAGGGTAATCAGTGTGAGCTGAAGATTAAAAAGCCGAAGTAGCTCAGCGGTAGAGCACTTCCTTGGTAAGGAAGAGGTCGTGGGTTCAAGTCCCATCTTTGGCTCATAAAAAAGTAAATGCTTTGTTAAATCTGCAATAAATGTAGAATAGGCAAGGTTTTTTGTATTGAAATAATATCAAAACAATAAAATAAATAAAAGTAACCTACTAATAAGTATAAAAACATGGCAAAAGAAAAGTTTGACCGCAGCAAGCCGCACTTAAACATCGGCACAATCGGTCACGTTGACCACGGTAAAACAACCTTAACAGCAGCGATCACTAAAGTGTTATCTGATGCTGGTTTATCTGAGGCGCGTTCATTTGATTCAATTGACTCTGCTCCTGAGGAAAAAGAAAGAGGTATCACTATTAACACAGCTCACGTTGAGTATTCAACTGCTAACCGTCACTATGCACACGTTGACTGTCCAGGTCACGCGGATTACGTGAAAAACATGGTTACTGGTGCTGCGCAAATGGATGGAGCTATCATCGTTGTAGCTGCTACAGATGGTCCGATGCCACAAACTCGTGAGCACATTCTATTGGCTCGTCAGGTAGGTGTACCTTCATTAGTTGTATTCATGAATAAAGTGGATATGGTTGATGATCCGGAATTACTTGAATTAGTAGAAATGGAAGTTCGTGAATTGTTATCTTTCTATGATTTCCCTGGTGATGATATTCCTGTTATTCAAGGTTCAGCTCTTGGTGGCTTGAACGGTGATGCTAAATGGGTTGCTAAAATCATGGAATTAATGGATGCTGTAGATAGCTACATTCCAATTCCTCCACGTTTAACTGACCTTCCATTCTTAATGCCTGTTGAGGACGTATTCTCGATCACTGGTCGTGGTACTGTTGCAACTGGTCGTATTGAGCGTGGTGTAATCAACTCTGGAGATCCAGTTGAAATCTTAGGTATGGGTGCTGAAAATCTTAAATCAACTGTAACAGGTGTTGAGATGTTCCGTAAAATCCTTGACTATGGTGAGGCAGGTGATAACGTAGGTTTATTGTTACGTGGTATTGAGAAAACTGATATCCGTCGTGGTATGGTTATCTGTAAACCAGGTTCAGTTACTCCCCACACTGATTTCAAAGCTGAGATCTATGTATTGTCAAAAGCAGAAGGTGGACGTCACACTCCATTCTTTAACAAATACCGTCCACAATTCTATTTCCGTACCACAGACGTAACAGGTGAAATCACCCTTGCTGAAGGAACTGAAATGGTTATGCCAGGTGATAACGTTACCATCAATGTTAAATTGATTAACGCTATTGCAATGGAAAAAGGCTTACGTTTCGCTATCCGTGAAGGTGGTAGAACAGTAGGTGCTGGTCAGGTAACTGAAATTGTAAAATAGTATTTAGTACGTAAGTACTGAATATGATATAAAAGTACTTAGACACGGTGTATCGCCGCCGTCTAAGTACTTTATAATCTACGGGAATAGTTCAATGGTAGAATAGAGGTCTCCAAAACCTTTGATCAGGGTTCGAATCCTTGTTCCCGTGCAAAAAATTTATTATGGCTAATAAAGTAGTAGAATTTATAAAAGAATCGTACGAAGAAATGACCCAGAAGGTTACCTGGCCTTCATGGGGAGAATTGCAAAATTCTGCAGTGCTGGTTTTGGTTGCTTCACTTATCATTGCAGTTGTTATTTTTGCAATGGATAAAGGATCAACATTTGTTTTAGATACTTTTTATAAGTCACTTTCTAATTAAACAGCCAAAATGAACGATCAGTTAAAATGGTATGTCGTAAGGGCGGTTAGCGGTAAAGAGAAAAAGGTAAAACAATACATTGATTCTGAAATCAGTAGATTGGGCTTTTCTCATCTTGTACCGCAAGTATTGATCCCAATGGAAAAATACTATCAGATGAAGGAAGGTAAAAAAATTGCAAAAGAACGTAATTTTTATCCCGGATATGTTTTGATAGAAGCTTCATTGGACGGTGAGCTTGAGCATATTATTAAAAATGTGAATAGTGTAATTGGTTTCCTTGGCGATAATGGAGGCAATCCGGTTCCAATGCGTCAGGCTGAAGTTAACCGTATTTTAGGTAAGGTTGATGAAATGAGCCAGCAAGGTGAAACCATGAACATTGCTTACTACGTTGGAGAGAACGTTAAAGTAATGGATGGACCATTTAACGGTTTTACCGGCGTGATTGAAGAGGTAAACGAAGAGAAGAAAAAACTGAAGGTTATGGTTAAGATTTTTGGACGTAAAACTCCTTTAGAGCTTAACTATATGCAGGTTGAAAAAGAATAAAAATTAGCAAATTTATCCCATATTGAACGTGAGTTCCTGATATGGGATAAAGTGCTTATATAGATCTTAAATGTTACATGCTTCCAATATTTAACATTGAGTATTACAATTAACAAAAACAAAAATGGCAAAAGAAGTCAGTGCACTTGTTAAATTACAGATCAAGGGTGGAGCTGCAAATCCATCGCCACCAGTAGGACCTGCATTGGGTGCTAAGGGGGTGAATATAATGGAATTTTGCAAGCAGTTTAATGCTCGTACCCAAGATAAGCCCGGTAAAGTATTACCAGTTGTAATTACTGTTTATGCTGACAAGTCTTTCGAATTTATCATCAAAACCCCTCCTGTAGCCATCCAGTTAAAAGATGCTACTAAATTAGCGAGTGGTTCTGCTGAGCCCAACCGTAAGAAAGTTGGTTCGGTGACTTGGGATCAGGTTAAGTCAATTGCTGAAGATAAGATGACTGATTTAAATGCTTTCACTATCGAATCGGCGATGAGTATGGTTGCCGGTACAGCACGCAGTATGGGAATTACCGTTAGCGGTGATGCGCCCTGGACAAATTAATTAACAAAAAACAGTTTACAACAGTGGCTAAATTAACAAAAAATCAAAAAAAGGCACATGCTAAACTAGAATCTGGTAAAACGTATTCTTTACAGGATGCGTCTGCTTTGGTAAAAGAAATCACGACTACTAAATTTGATGCTTCGGTTGATATCGACATCGCTTTAGGTGTTGATCCGCGTAAAGCGAATCAAATGGTACGTGGTATCGCTACTTTACCACACGGAACAGGTAAAACTGTACGTGTATTAGTACTTTGTAATCCTGACAAGGAAGAAGAGGCTAAAGCAGCAGGAGCAGATTTTGTAGGTTTAGACGAATATGTAGCTAAGATTGAAGGTGGATGGACTGATGTTGACATTATTATCACTACTCCTGCTTGTATGGCAAAAGTAGGTAAACTGGGCCGCGTTTTGGGTCCACGTAACCTTATGCCAAACCCAAAATCAGGAACTGTAACCAACGAAGTTGGAAAAGCAGTAACTGACGTAAAAGGCGGTAAGATTGATTTTAAAGTTGACAAAAGTGGTATCATACACGCTTCAGTAGGAAAAGTGTCATTCCCGGCAGAGAAAATATATGAAAATGCTTTAGAAGTACTTCAGGTAATTTCTAAATTGAAACCATCTGCTGCAAAAGGAACTTATTTTAAGAGCATTCATGTTTCTTCTACAATGAGTCCTGGAATTGCAATCGAAACTAAATCAGTAGCGGGGATCTAATTATGAACAGAGAAGAAAAACACGAACTAGTTTCAGCTCTTCAAGAGAAAATGCAGGAGTTTGGCAATTTTTATATTGCTGATACCTCAAGCTTATCTGTTGAGAAAGTAAATAATATCCGTCGCAAATGTTTTGAAAGCGGGATTGAAATGCAGGTTGCTAAAAACTCTTTAATCAAAAAAGCGATTGAAGGTTTGGAAGGCGACGCATCTGAAATCTATGCAGCACTTAAAGGACAATCAGCTTTATTATTCTCAACAACAGGCAACGCTCCGGCGAAACTGATCAAATCGTTGAGAAAAGGATCTGATAAACCAGTGCTTAAAGCAGCTTACATCGATTCATCGGTATATGTTGGAGATGATAACTTGGATACCTTGGTGAACTTAAAATCAAGAGAAGAGCTTATCGGTGGTATCATTGGATTACTACAGTCGCCAGCTAAAAACGTGATCTCGGCTTTAAAATCGAGCGGTGGCAAAATTGCGGGAATTGTTAAAACTCTTCAAGAAAGAGAAGGTTAAGGAACACCTTAAAAGTTCAATATTAAATAATTATTATAACGTAAATTTTTAAAAATCTATAAAATGGCAGATTTAAAAGCGTTTGCTGAGCAATTGGTAAACTTGACAGTAAAAGAAGTTAACGAATTAGCTCAAATCTTGAAAGACGAGTATGGTATTGAACCAGCTGCTGCTGCAGTTGCTGTTGCTGGCCCTGCTGCTGATGCTGCTCCTGCAGTTGAAGAAAAAACTACTTTTGATGTAATATTGAAAGAAGCTGGTGGTTCTAAATTAGCAGTTGTTAAATTAGTAAAAGACTTAACTGGTTTAGGTTTGAAAGAAGCTAAAGATTTAGTTGATGGTGCACCAAAAGAATTGAAAGCTGGTGTTTCTAAAGACGAAGCTACTGCTTTGAAAACTCAATTAGAAGAAGCTGGAGCTGTAGTTGAAATTAAGTAATCACTTAATTTAATACTAAAAAATATAGACACCGACTATTTTTAGTCGGTGTCTATCCCTGTTTATACACATTTCATTTGGCTTGGTTGATGAAAACGGTGTAATTGAAAACCAAACAAATAGTTTATTCTTAAAGTAATTTAACTTTAGTCCATTGGCAAATAAAGTCGACCAAAGAGTAAATTTTGCACGAAGTAAGCATATCATAGATTATCCTGATTTTCTAGATGTGCAGTTGCAATCATTCAGAGAGTTTTTTCAAATCGAAACTACTTCAGATAACCGTCATACAGAAGGTTTGTTTAAAGTGTTCGCTGAAAACTTTCCAATCACAGACTCAAGGAACATTTTTGTTCTAGAATTCCTTGATTATTTTATTGACCCACCGCGTTATGATATACCTGAGTGTATTGACCGTGGGTTGACTTATAGTGTTCCGTTGAAAGCTAAATTAAAGCTTTCGTGTAACGACGCTGAACACGAAGATTTTGAAACCATCATTCAAGATGTGTATTTAGGAACCATACCTTATATGACTCCTAAAGGTACATTTGTGATTAACGGTGCAGAGCGTGTAATTGTATCTCAATTGCACAGGTCTCCAGGAGTGTTTTTCGGCCAAAGCCGTCACACTAATGGTACCAAGCTTTATTCTGCCAGAGTAATTCCATTTAAAGGATCCTGGATTGAGTTTGCTACAGACGTTAACAACGTGATGTATGCTTACATTGATAGGAAGAAAAAATTCCCTGTTACTACGTTATTGCGTGCTATTGGTTACGATTCTGACAAGGATATCCTTGAACTTTTTGATTTAGCTGATGAGGTTAAAGTTAGCAAATCTGGTTTAAAGAAATACGTTGGACGTAAACTTGCTGCAAGGGTATTACGGAAATGGGTGGAGGATTTTGTTGATGAGGATACCGGAGAGGTAGTTTCCATTGACAGAAATGAAATCATCCTTGACAGGGATACTGTTTTAGAAGAAGACCACGTGGATATGATCATCGATGCTGGTGTTAAAACGATCATCTTGTCTAAAGATGATGGTGCCAGTCAAGCTGATTATACCATTATATATAATACATTACAAAAAGATACTTCAAACTCTGAAAAAGAGGCTGTTGAAAACATCTATCGTGCTTTGCGTAACGCAGAACCACCTGATGAAGAAACTGCAAGAGGTATCATTGAGCGTTTGTTCTTTTCGGATAAACGTTATGACTTGGGAGATGTTGGTCGTTACCGCATCAACCGTAAGTTGAAAATGGATACTCCGGATCATGTTAAGGTATTGACAAAAGCGGATATTATTGCAATCGTTAAATACCTGATCAAATTGATCAACTCTAAAGAAGAAGTTGATGATATTGATCACTTGTCTAACCGTCGTGTACGTACCGTAGGTGAGCAGTTATATGCTCAGTTTGGTGTAGGTTTAGCACGTATGGCCCGTACAATTCGTGAGCGGATGAACATTCGTGACAATGAGGTTTTCACACCAACGGATTTGATCAATGCCCGTACTTTATCGTCGGTTATTAACTCATTCTTTGGTACCAACCAATTGTCGCAATTCATGGATCAGACTAACCCTCTGGCAGAGATTACGCACAAACGTCGTCTTTCAGCTTTAGGTCCGGGTGGTCTTTCACGTGAAAGAGCAGGTTTTGAGGTGCGTGACGTTCACTATACCCACTACGGTAGGTTGTGTACAATTGAAACACCAGAGGGACCAAACATTGGTTTGATTTCTTCTCTTTGTGTTCACGCTAAAATCAACAACTTAGGGTTTATTGAAACTCCTTACAAAAAGGTTATCGATGGTGTAGTTGCTATGGATGAGCCTGTTATTTATCTTTCTGCTGAAGATGAAGATGGTAAAACAATTGCACAGGCAAACGCATCATATGATGATAAAGGTAATTTTGATACTCCACGTGTAAAAGCACGTTATGAGGGTGACTTCCCGATTATTGAGCCTGAGAAATTAGACTTAATGGACGTAGCGCCGAATCAGATTACATCAATTGCTGCTTCATTAATTCCTTTCTTAGAGCATGATGATGCGAACAGGGCACTGATGGGATCCAACATGCAACGCCAGGCCGTACCATTGTTACGTCCTGAGGCGCCGATTGTTGGTACTGGTTTGGAAGGTCGTGTTGCACGTGACTCGAGAACATTGATTAATGCCGAAGGCGATGGTGTTGTTGAGTATGTTGATGCAAACGAAATTACCATCAAGTATGTTCGTAACGATTCAGACCGTTTGGTTTCATTTGAAGGAGATAGCAAAACTTATAAGTTAATTAAATTCAAAAAAACCAACCAGAATACTTGTATTAACTTGAAGCCAATTGTTAAAAAAGGCCAGAATGTTGTTAAAGGACAAGTATTGTGCGAAGGTTATGCTACTGAAAATGGAGAGCTTGCATTAGGTCGTAACTTAAAAGTGGCATTCATGCCTTGGCAGGGATATAACTTTGAGGATGCGATTGTAATCAATGAGCGTATTGTACGTGAAGATATCTTTACTTCATTACACATTGAAGAGTTTGAATTGGAAGTGCGTGATACGAAACGTGGAGAAGAGGAGTTGACACCAGATATTCCTAACGTTTCTGAAGAGGCTACTAAAGATTTGGATGAAAATGGTATCATTCGTATCGGTGCGGAAGTTAAAGAAGGCGATATCCTGATTGGTAAAATTACGCCAAAAGGTGAGTCTGACCCTTCGCCGGAGGAAAAACTATTGCGTGCGATATTTGGGGATAAAGCTGGTGATGTTAAAGATGCATCATTAAAAACGCCTCCATCTATTAAAGGTGTGGTTATTGATACCAAATTGTTCTCCAGAGCTAAGAAAACTACTAAAGCGGAAGAGAAATCTGCTATAGAAAAATTGGATAAAGGTTACGAATTGGCTACAACTAATTTAAAAAATGAGTTGGTAGATAAGCTGTTCCAAATTGTAAATGGAAAAACATCTCAGGGAATTTACAACGTTTATAAAGAACTGTTGTTCCCTAAAGGTGCTAAGTTTACACAGAAAAGCCTTTCTGATCTTGAGTTTGCACATATCAACCCATACAAATGGACCACTGATGATGATAAAAATGATCAGATCAAATTATTAATCCATAACTACGGTATTCGTGTAAACGAAGAGCTTGGTGCATACAAACGTGATAAATTTGCGATTAGTGTTGGTGATGAATTGCCATCAGGTATTGTACAAATGGCTAAAGTTTATGTGGCTAAAAAGCGTAAGCTTAAAGTAGGGGATAAGATGGCTGGTCGTCACGGTAATAAGGGTATTGTTGCCCGTATCGTTCGTGATGAAGATATGCCGTTCCTTGAAGATGGTACGCCGGTTGATATTGTGTTAAACCCACTGGGTGTACCTTCACGTATGAACCTTGGACAGATTTATGAAACTGTATTGGCATGGGCCGGTCAGGAATTGGGTGTTAAATTTGCTACCCCGATCTTTGATGGTGCTAAGCTGGATGAAGTTGAAGACTGGATTGCTAAGGCAGGTGTGCCTAGAACAGGAAGAACCTATTTACATAATGGTTTAACTGGTGAGCGTTTTGACCAGCCAACTACTGTAGGTATTATCTACATGTTGAAACTGGGTCACATGGTTGATGACAAAATGCACGCACGTTCAATCGGACCATATTCATTAATTACACAACAACCATTGGGTGGTAAAGCCCAGTTTGGTGGTCAGCGTTTTGGTGAAATGGAGGTTTGGGCACTAGAAGCATTTGGTGCAGCCAATATTCTACAAGAGATATTAACCGTTAAATCGGATGATGTAATTGGTAGAGCAAAAACTTATGAAGCCATTGTAAAAGGTGAAAACCTTCCTACACCTGGTGTACCTGAATCATTTAATGTACTGGTACATGAGCTACGCGGATTAGGTTTGGATATTACGTTAGACTAAAGTTTAGGTTATAAGTTGTAGGTGTTAAGTCATGCTTGGCACCTACAACTTTCTACTTATAACTTACAACTAGAAAAAGAGCTATGTCTTACAAAAAGGATAATAAATTAAAAAGCAACTTCACCTCAATCACCATTAGTTTGGCGTCTCCAGAGAATATCCTGGAACGTTCTAGCGGAGAGGTGTTGAAACCTGAGACGATTAATTACCGTACTTACAAACCTGAACGTGATGGTTTGTTTTGTGAACGTATTTTCGGTCCGGTTAAAGATTACGAATGTCATTGCGGTAAATACAAACGTATCCGTTATAAAGGGATTGTTTGCGACCGTTGTGGTGTTGAAGTAACAGAAAAGAAAGTTCGTAGAGAGCGTATGGGACACATTAACCTTGTGGTTCCTGTTGCGCATATCTGGTATTTCCGCTCTTTACCTAACAAAATTGGTTATTTATTAGGTCTTCCTACCAAAAGATTAGATTTGATTATTTACTACGAGCGTTACGTAGTTATTCAATCTGGTTTAATGGAAGAAGAAGGTATTCAATATATGGACTTCTTAACTGAAGAAGAGTACTTGGATATTTTAGATAAATTGCCTAAAGAGAATCAATATCTTGACGATAAAGATCCTAATAAATTCATCGCCAAAATGGGTGCTGAAGCGTTAGAAGATTTATTGAAACGTATCGATTTAGATTCTTTATCTTATAATTTGCGTCACCAGGCAGCAAACGAAACTTCTCAGCAACGTAAAAACGAGGCTTTGAAACGTCTGCAAGTGGTGGAAGCTTTCCGTGGTGCAAAAACACGTATCGAGAACAATCCTGAATGGATGATCATTAAGATCGTTCCTGTTATTCCACCAGAATTGCGCCCTTTAGTGCCTCTTGAAGGCGGACGTTTCGCTACTTCTGATTTAAATGATTTATACCGTCGTGTAATTATCCGTAACAACCGTTTAAAACGTTTGATCGAGATTAAAGCGCCGGAAGTTATTTTACGTAACGAAAAACGTATGTTACAGGAAGCTGTAGATTCGTTATTTGATAACTCGCGTAAAGTAAATGCGGTAAAAACTGAAGGTAACCGTGCCCTGAAATCACTTTCAGATATTCTGAAAGGTAAACAAGGTCGTTTCCGTCAAAATTTATTGGGTAAACGTGTGGATTACTCTGCCCGTTCTGTAATTGTTGTAGGTCCTAGCCTTAAATTACACGAGTGTGGTTTACCTAAAGATATGGCTGCTGAGCTTTTCAAACCGTTTATCATTCGTAAAATGATTGAACGCGGAATTGTGAAAACAGTTAAATCTGCTAAGAAAATAGTAGACCGTAAGGATCCTTTAGTTTGGGATATCTTAGAAAACGTATTAAAGGGACACCCTGTGTTGCTTAACCGTGCACCTACTTTGCACAGATTAGGTATTCAAGCCTTCCAGCCTAGGTTAATTGAAGGTAAAGCAATTCAATTGCACCCTTTGGTTTGTACGGCTTTTAATGCGGATTTTGACGGTGACCAGATGGCTGTGCATTTACCTTTAGGTCATGCTGCTATTTTGGAAGCCCAGGTATTGATGCTTGCTGCACACAATATCTTGAATCCTGCGAATGGTACACCTATTACTGTACCATCTCAGGATATGGTTTTGGGTCTTTATTACATTACTAAAGGCCGTAAAACTGATGAGACACGTGTTGTTAAAGGACAAGGTTCATCATTTTATTCTGCAGAAGAGGTTATTATTGCCTACAATGAGAAGAAAATTGATCTTCACGCTTTTATTAAAGTAAAAGCAAATGTTAAAGAAGAAGATGGATCTATTGTTAATAAATTAATTGAAACGACTGTTGGGCGTGTACTGTTTAACCAGATGGTGCCTGAAGAAGTTGGATATATCAATGAACTGCTTACTAAAAAATCTCTTAGAGATATTATTGGTGGTGTAGTTAAAGTTACTGGTATGTCCCGTGCCGCCAGATTCCTGGATGACATTAAGGAATTAGGTTTCCAAATGGCATTTAGAGGTGGATTGTCGTTTAATTTGCAGGATGTAAACATTCCTGTAGAGAAACATACTTTATTGGAGCAAGCTTCAGTTGAAGTAGAAGAAGTAAGGAATAACTACAACATGGGATTCATTACTAATAACGAGCGTTACAATCAGATTATTGATATCTGGACTCGTATCAATAACCGTTTAACATCATTCGTGATGACGCAGTTATCGAGCGACAACCAGGGCTTTAACTCTGTTTACATGATGCTTGATTCTGGTGCCCGTGGTTCTAAAGAGCAGATTCGTCAGCTTTGCGGAATGAGGGGGCTGATGGCAAAACCTCAGAAGTCAGGATCAGGTGGTGAGATTATTGAAAACCCTATTCTTTCTAACTTTAAAGAAGGACTTTCTGTACTGGAATACTTTATCTCTACTCACGGTGCTCGTAAAGGTTTGGCCGATACGGCTTTGAAAACTGCAGATGCTGGTTACCTAACCCGTCGTTTACATGACGTTGCTCAGGATATGATTGTTAATGCTGAAGATTGCGGTACCTTAAGAGGTATGTATACTACTGCATTGAAAGACAATGAGGATATTGTTGAGCCGTTGTACGATAGAATTTTAGGTCGTATTTCACTACATGATGTATTTAACCCACTTGACGGTAAACTTTTGGTTGGTGCTGGTGAGGATATTGATGAAGATGTAGCGAAAGCAATTGAAGAATCTCCTGTAGAAGGTGTTGAAATACGTTCAGTATTGACATGCGAAAATAAAAGAGGTGTTTGCGCACTATGTTATGGTCGTAATTTAACCAGCGGTAAACGTGTTCAGAAAGGTGAAGCTGTTGGTGTAATTGCTGCACAGTCAATCGGAGAGCCGGGTACGCAGTTAACATTACGTACTTTCCACGTGGGTGGTACTGCATCTAACATTGCTGCTGAATCTCAGATTATTGCTAAGTTTGACGGTATTCTTGAATTTGAAAATGTACGTACAGTATCAACCAAAACTGAAGATGGTGATACCAACATTGTGTTAGGACGTTCTGGTGAGTTTAAAATTATTGAGCCTGGTACAGGTAAAGTAATCATGACCAATAACATTCCTTATGGTGCATTTTTATATGTTGAAGATGGTGCTCAGATTGTTAAAGGAGACAGAATTTGTTCATGGGATCCATATAACGCTGTAATTATCTCAGAATTTGCAGGTAAAATTGAGTTTGATGCGATCATCGAAGGAGTTACTTTCCGTGAGGAGTCTGATGAGCAAACAGGTCACCGCGAAAAAGTAATCATCGATACTCGTGATAAAACTAAAAATCCATCCGTTAGAATTGTAGATAAAAAGGGTGAATTAATCAGAGGATATAACATCCCTGTTGGAGCCCACATCGCAATTGAAGAGGGAGAAGCAGTTCAAACTGGACAAATTCTTGTTAAGATTCCACGTTCTACTGGTAAAACCCGGGATATTACGGGTGGTTTACCAAGGGTAACAGAGTTGTTTGAAGCGCGTAACCCTTCAAATCCGGCTGTTGTAACTGAAATTGACGGTGTGGTAACTTTAGGTGGTGTGAAACGTGGTAATCGCGAAATGACCATTGAATCTAAAGACGGTGAAGTTAAAAAGTATCTTGTTCCATTGTCTAAACACATCCTGGTTCAGGATAATGACTTTGTTAAAGCGGGTATGCCACTTTCAGATGGTTCTATTTCTCCTGCCGATATCCTATCAATTAAAGGTCCGGCTGCTGTACAGGAATACTTAGTTAATGGTGTACAAGAGGTTTACCGTTTGCAGGGTGTGAAAATTAACGATAAACACTTTGAGGTTATCGTTCACCAAATGATGCAAAAGGTTCACATTGAGGATCCGGGAGACACTATATTCCTTGAAAACAACTCTGTTGATCGTTGGGATTTCATGATTGAAAATGATGAGATTTACGACAAAAAAGTTGTTGAAGATGCAGGTGATTCTAATACCGTTAAACCAGGCCAGATCATTTCATTACGTAAATTAAGAGATGAGAATTCTCAATTGAAACGTAAAGACATGAAGCAGATTACTGTTCGTGATGCAAGACCGGCAACTGCCAGTTCAGTATTGCAAGGTATTACAAGAGCGTCATTAGGAACTAAATCATTCATATCTGCGGCTTCCTTCCAGGAAACCACTAAAGTATTAAACGAAGCTGCAATTGCAGGTAAACGTGATAATATGTTGGGACTGAAAGAAAACGTTATTGTTGGGCATTTAATACCATCTGGTACAGGTGTTCGTGGATACGAGCGTATTATTGTAGGTTCTCAGGAAGAATACGATAAATTACTTGCCTCTAAACAAGAAGAAGTAGAAGCATAAAAACACTAAATATGTTATACCAAGTCCCCCTTCTAAAAGTTGGGGGACTTTTTTTATGGTATAATTTTGCAATTGTTTATGGAGGATGATTAATTTTATAATTAAAGCATTAGTTTTGTTGTATGGAACAACCTGAAGACCTTAATCAAATTAATATAGAGCTTTCTGAGGAAATTGCAGAAGGTATATTTTCAAATCTGGCCATCATTACGCATTCCAATACGGAATTTGTAGTTGACTTTATAAGGATCATGCCTGGGATACCTAAAGCTAAGGTGAAATCCAGAATTATTTTGACTCCTGAGCATGCGAAAAGGCTTACAGCAGCTATGATAGATAATGTTGAGCGATATGAAGCTGAAAATGGTCGCATTAAGACACATGATGAGCCTACTGCTTTCCCAATGAACTTTGGCGGCCCAGCGGCCCAGGCTTAATCTTTTTTTGAAAGTATATAGTTGATGATCTCAGTGGTTTGACTTGGTTCAAACCATTTTGTTTCTTCATCTTTCCTAAACCATGTGAGTTGTCGTTTTGCGAAACGGCGGGTATTTTGTTTGATTTGATCTATTGCCTCCTGTAGCTGAATATTTCCATCCAGAAAATCAAATAATTCTGTATATCCTACAGTTTTTAAGGCATTATAATTCCGATACGGTGCTAAGCCTTCAACTTCATTTAATAATCCAGTCTCCATCATTAAATCAACTCTGTAGTTAATTCTATTGTAAAGCTCAGTCCTGTCCTGATTCAAACCTATCTTTAGAATATTAAATGGTCTTTTCTTTTTAGTGTGGGTTTGATAGGAAGATAGTTTATGACCAGTAGAAAGAAAGAATTCAAGTCCGCGAATCATTCTTTGAGGATTAGATTGATCAACACGTTCAAAATATTCTGGATCCAGCTGTTTAAGCTGAGCTTTAATGGTTGCTAACCCTTCTACGGCCAGGCGTTGGTTTAATTCCTCACGGATCTGCAAATCTGTGTCTGGTAACTCGTCTAGTCCATTACAAACAGCATTTATATATAAGCCAGAACCACCCACCAGGATTGCGATATCTTGCTTTTTAAATAAGCTTTCCAAAATACGCAATGCTTCGAGCTCAAAATCGCCCGTACTAAAAAGTTGCTTGATGCTATGCGAATTTATAAAATGATGTGGAGCCTGCGCAAGTTCAAATGCCGAAGGCTTTGCAGTTCCAATTTCCATTTCAGTAAAGAACTGCCTGGAATCGGCAGAGATGATCTCAGTGGAAAAATGTTGGGCCAAAGAGATAGCTAAAGCAGTTTTACCTATCGCCGTTGGCCCAACTATAACAATTAATGTTTTATGATCCACATCAAATAGTTAGTAATCATCATCTTTGCTGTCGTCTATACTATAATCTTCGTCGTCATCACCATGTTCAGCGTAGTCGTCTGAATCCTTATCATCATCATCACCTGGTGCATCTTCGGCTTTTTCTCCAGCATTAAAATCTCTTGCTGTCATTGCTTCCAGCTCATCCGCATCTTCAGCCTCAAAGCCGGCTTCATTCATGAAATCGAAATCTTCTGGTTTCTCTTTAGCCTGAAGAAGGTAAGATACTGCGCCATTGTTCTCAATTAGCTTTGGCGCTTCCCCAGTACTTTTGAATATAAATGGGTAAACCTTTCCAGGTTCATTTTCCAGTATAATTTTAATTAATTGCACATGAAAATCAAATGGCCTGTCAAAGTTGTAGATGTAATAAAATTTCTGATGAGGATCGTCAATGAAGTTGCTTAGTTTTGCCTTTTCCATAAGCGTAACGCCGCGGTCTATTTTACGCTGATTTGGTAAATAAGCAATTTCATCTCCTTTAATCCAATGATCAGAGCTTACGTAAAAGGAGGACGATTTTTCAGGACTATAACCTACTGAACCCTGAATAGCCCGGTGTAGATCTTCAAATGTTTGAGTTGTTTTGATATCAACTTCTCTAACAATCTCATCAAATTCTTCAAAACTCACTCTAAATCTATAAACTGCCATTTTAGCTTTTTTTCTGATTTATAAAATTAATAATAAAATATATTTTCTTTTAATTTGCGTTATTCTTTACTGGTAATAATCCAAATTCTTTTGCTTTTCTAAGCATAAAATCCAGTGCATCATTGTAATTGTTGGTGATCTCGCCTTCTAATATAGCTTCTCTTATGGCATTTTTTATCAGTCCAACTTCTTTGCCCGCTGTCAGTCCGAAAGTGTTCATAATGTCGTTTCCAGTAATTGGAGGCTGCCAGTTCCGGATTTTATCCCTTTCTTCCACATCTTTCAGCTTTTGTTTAACCAGTTCAAAGTTATTTCTATACTTTTTTACCTTATATTCATTTTTTGTAGTTACATCTGCATTGCAAAGCAGCATCAAACTTTCAATATCTTCACCAGCATCAAACAGAAGGCGTCTTACAGCACTATCTGTAACTACCTCTTGCGCCAGTACAATGGGGCGCAAATGTAGCTGAACTAGCTTTTGAACATATTTCATCTTTTCATTCAGCGGCAATTTTAGCTGTGTAAATATTTGAGGAACCATTCTTGCGCCCTTATCTTCGTGCCCATGAAAAGTCCATCCATGCCCTTCTTCAAACCTTTTTGTTGCAGGTTTGGCAATGTCATGCAAAATGGCTGCCCATCTTAGCCATAGGTCATCAGTTACCAAACAAATATTGTCCAGCACCTGTAGCGTGTGGTAAAAATTATCTTTATGGCCTTTTCCATTAATGTATTCCACGCCATATAAGTTGGCCATCTGTGGAAATATGAGGTGTAAAAGCCCGGTGTCAAACAAATGTTTAAAGCCAATAGAAGGAATAGGAGAGAGGATGATTTTATTTAATTCATCTGTAATACGCTCTTTGGAAACAATTTTAATTCTATCCTTTTGCCTTGAAATTGCTTTAAGTGCAATTTCATCAATATCAAAATTTAGCTGAGCTGCAAAACGGATGGCACGCATCATCCTTAAGGGATCATCAGAAAAAGTAAGTTCTGGATCTTGAGGCGTGCGCATCAGCTTATTTTGTAAATCTATAACTCCGTCAAAAGGATCTATAAGCTGTCCAAAGTTAGCAGCGTTTAAAGAAATTGCAAGTGCATTTACGGTAAAATCCCTTCTTAACTGGTCATCCGCAATCGTTCCGTTCTCAACAATTGGTTTGCGGGAATCAGATCTGTAAGACTCCTTTCTGGCACCTACAAACTCTATTTCAAGATCCTGGAATTTTAACATGGCAGTACCAAAGTTTTTAAATACGGCAACCTTTGTTCTCAGTTGCTGTCCTGCCAATTCTGCAAATTCTATTCCATTTCCAAGTACTACAATGTCAATATCCTTTGATGGCCTGTTTAAAAAAATGTCCCTAACATACCCGCCAATTACATAAGCTTCAATATTATGTTTATCCGCAATGCTGGCAAGTACCTTAAAAACAGGATGTACTAAATGTTTTTCCATATATATGATAGCCCTTCGTAAGCCTTGCTGAAGGGAATGATGGGGATTGAACTACAAAAATAACAAAAGTTACTTTCTAATAAAGGAAAATTGACCACCTGCACCTAATTTCATAATTGTAGATGCTTTTTTGGGCGTATATAATTCTTGCTCCCAGTCTACAACATAATCTACCGCATCAAGTATCTGCGAGCTAATTTCAGCAAAAATGGCAGGGGCAGGTTCGCCAGAAATATTAGCTGAAGTAGAGGTAATCGGTCTACGAAAGCGTTGGATCAATTGCTCGCAAAACTGGTGTTTTACAATTCTTATTCCCACACTTCCATCTTTATTAATTACGCCCGGAGCAAGGTTTTTGGCACCGGAAAAAACAATAGTCAGTGGATTTTCTGCGTATTCAATAAGTTCATAGGCCACATCAGGGACTTCCGAAACATAACTCTGTAATCTGGCATCAGATTCCAGCAGTACAATGAAGCTCTTATCCTCCGAACGTTTTTTAATTGAATTTATCTTTTGTACAGCTTCTTCGTTGGATGCATCACAACCTAAACCCCAAACTGTATCTGTCGGGTACAGAATAACACCGCCGTTTTTTAGAACCGCTAACGCTTTTTCTACTTCTGTTTTTAGCATACCGTAAAAGTAGCAGGATTTTAAATAGGATGTATGGTTTTTAAATAACAATCCATCATTTGTCTTGCAAGCGGGTCATTGTTAAATTTTTGTACAAACTGCAAACCAGCAGATTTCATTTCGTCCTGAAGGGACTTGTCGTCAATGATCCGGTTTATGGCAGCTGTTAGTTCATTGGCATCTGATGGGTTTACATATAAACTACCTGGGCCACCGGCTTCCTCCAGGCATGAGCCAGTAGCAGCAATAACAGGTACATTAGAAAAAAGCGCCTCAATAATAGGAATGCCAAAACCTTCGTAAAACGAGGGATATACAAATATTGAAGACAATTGATAAATAGCCGGAAGGTCGGTAAATGGAATATCTTTTAAAAAAATAACCCGGTCTTGCAGTTTTTGTAAAGCAATTTGTTTCTTAACCTGGGTAGCATAGTCCTTTTCTTTACCAACTACTACCAGTTTATACGATGCAGGTATATTTTTAAGCGCATTTACCACCAGCAGCAAATTTTTTCTGGTTTCTATTGTCCCTACATTCAGCAAGAACTTCTCAGGTAAATTATATTTTTTCCTAATCAGCTCCTTTTCCTCAGCAGACAGCAGCAGCTTAAAACTATCGTCGCAACTCTGATAAATTACATCTATTTTAGAGGGTTCTGTACCATAAAACTCAATGATGTCATTTTTCGTCTGTTCGCTTATGGCTACAATGCGATCTGCATTTGCACAAGCATAGCGACTTTTAAAGTCGTAAATTTTAAGGTCAATGTATCTGTAGTTTTTAGGGAAACGGAGGTAGATCAGATCGTGGATAGTTACTACCGTTTTTAGCTCATTTTTTAATCTTAATGGGATTTCATTACTTAAGCCGTGATAAAGATCAACTTTATCGGCCATGAGCTGTCTTTTTATGCCTATACTTCGCCATAAGAGCTTGCCAAGTACACCTGCCCCTGTTTTTGGCAATTGAAGCAACACCTGGGGCAGTTTAAAAAAAGCATCTACCTGACGCGTCTTTTTAACTTTTGGCGTATAAAGCAAATATCGGTTTTGAGGGAAAAAATGAGCAAGTTGTTCAATAAGCGAGCGACTGTAATTGCCTAAGCCTGTTGTATTGTTTGCAGCCCTTTTTCCATCAAAACCAATATTCATCGTAGTTAAACAGCTACGTTATTTTCCCTTAATGCATTATTTAGGGATGTCTTTTTATCTGTAGATTCTTTACGCTTTCCAATAATCAAAGCACAAGGTACCTGATAATCTCCCGCAGGGAATTTCTTTGTATAACTACCTGGTATTACTACAGAACGTGCAGGCACTATTCCTTTGTATTCTACAGGTGTATCACCAGTAACATCAATGATTTTGGTAGAAGCAGTTAATACCACATTAGCGCCCAATACAGCTTCAGTTTCTACACGTACACCTTCAACAACAATAGCTCGTGAACCTAAAAAGCAGTTGTCTTCAATAATTACCGGTGCCGCCTGGATAGGCTCCAATACCCCACCAATACCAACGCCACCGCTCAAGTGTACATGTTTTCCGATTTGTGCGCAAGAACCAACAGTAGCCCAGGTATCAACCATAGTACCCTCATCTACGTATGCACCAATATTTACATAACTTGGCATCATAATTACTCCTTTGGCTAAGTATGAACCATAACGTGCGGTAGCACCAGGAACAACCCTTACACCAGTTTCTTTATAATCAGTTTTAAGTTTCATTTTGTCATGGTACACAAAAGGACCCAGTTCAATTTCCTTCATCTGTCTGATTGGGAAATAGAGAATTACTGCTTTTTTAATCCATTCATTAATACCCCAAGAGTTTAAAATCGGTTCGGCAACACGCATTTCTCCTTTATCAAGTTGCAAAATAACAGTTTCAATTGCTTCGCAATATTCGGTGTATTCTAATAAGCTTCTGTCGTCCCAGGCCGCTTCTACCAACTTTTTTAATTGTGCTATCATCGTATATTTTAAATTTTTGACAAAATAAATCAATTTTATGTATCCCGCATCGTTTTTGGCAGATAATATTTGCATTTGATGCCATGGAAGTTGATAATTTTTATTTTGTATTCGTCAATTCATGAAGGTTCTGTGTATTTTTGAATTTATGGCAGAACAGGAAAAATTAAGAATTGATAAATATTTGTGGGCAATTCGTTTGTTTAAAACCCGTACATTGGCTACAGAAGCCTGTAAGGCAGGCCGTATAAAATTTAATGGACAAAACCTCAAAGCCTCTGCTGTAGTTAAAGTTGGAGAAGTATATCAGGTTTCTAAAGGCATAGAAAAAAAACTCATCGAAGTAGTAGAGCTGCTGCACAACAGAGTGGAGGCCAAAATTGCAGTCACCAAGTACAAAGACATTACCCCTTTAGAAGAAACACACGCCTACAAATCTGCTTTCCATGCGCCAATGCTAAAGCGCGATAGGGGAACAGGAAGACCTACAAAAAAAGACAGGCGAGATATCGACGATCTTACTAATACTTAGTTTGCATGGCAGATTGGTTCCAGCGCTCAAAAGCACCTAAAGCTTCGTTGCGCAGTAATTGCACAGCGGGTAGTTTGCGTTCACTTGCAGGTTTTTCCAGCTCTTCATAAATTAGCTTATCGTCAAAGCCAATTTCTGCTGCATCATTTTTAGTATTAGCATAATAGATCTGGTCAATATGTGCCCAATAAATTGCGCTCAAACACATGGGGCAAGGTTCACAGCTGGTATAAATTATACAACCTGTCAAGTCAAAGGTATTCAACACAGTACAGGCCATTCTAATTGCCGCAATCTCTGCGTGTGCTGTAGGGTCATTGGTTGATGTCACTTTGTTGGCACTCTGTGCTACTATTTCATTGTTTTTCACGACTACGGCTCCAAAAGGGCCGCCTAAACTTTCCAAAACATTTTGTTCAGAAAGGGCGATGGCCAGTCGCATAAATTCTTGATGTTTTTCCATAATTTCTAAAAAGTATAAGCAAAAAAAATGCCCCGAATTTCGGGGCATTTACAAGTTTTGTCAATTACTTACTTCTTGTCAGATTTATAGGCATCGTTTAAGCCTTTAATAACCTCAGATGTAATATCCAGACTTTCATCTGCAAATAATATGGCACTGTTACCTTTAGAATACGTCAACACCATTTTAAAGCCTTTGCTTTTAGCGTAAACTTTAAGGTAATCAGCAACTTTGTTGTACAGTTTTTCCTGTTCTGTAGCTTGTTCACCCTGAAGTGCCGAACCCGCATTTTGCTGGTAAGACTGAAGCTCTTGCTGTTTACGTGCAAGTCTTTGTTCAGTAGCTGCTCTCTGGTCTGCAGGCAATGTGTTTTGTTGTTGCTGGTACTGCGCTACTTCACGTTGAAAAGCTTGTTGTTTTGCAGCCATATCGTCTTGCGCCACTTTAGCTTTACCGTCAAGCTTAACTTTTAAATCTTTAAAATATTCATATTTTGTTAACAAAGAATCAGAGTTTACATAAACAATCTGGTCTTTTGCACTAACGGCTGCAGCATCTGCAGGTTTAGAAGCGGTAGTGGTTTGCTCTTTATTTTGGCAAGATGCCATTACAGAAACTATCGCTACGGCAGTAGCCATACTGCTTAGTTTTAAAGTCATTCTTTTCATGCTGGATTTATAAATTTCAGCAAATATAAAATTTACAAATTAGTATCCTAAATATGGTCTGTTTTTAGGGATGATTTTACCCCTCATGCAGCTAAATAGTTATCCACATTTTGAAGTTATTTGTTTATAAATGGTTATTTTTGACTCTTATTGTTTTATTAAATTTTATGAGCGAAGAACAAGATTCAAAGTCAAATTATTCGGCAGATAATATACAGGTATTAGAAGGTTTAGAAGCGGTGCGTAAGCGCCCTTCTATGTATATAGGCGATACCGGAATCAAAGGTTTACACCACCTGGTTTATGAAGTTGTAGATAACTCCATTGATGAGGCCCTTGCAGGACATGCAAATACCATTTTTGTTAATATATTAAAAGACAACTCCATCAGGGTTGAAGATAATGGCCGTGGTATTCCTACAGGCATTATGCAAAAGGAAAAGAAATCGGCTTTAGAAATTGTAATGACCGTTTTGCATGCGGGTGGTAAGTTTGATAAAGACACCTACAAAGTTTCAGGTGGATTGCATGGTGTTGGGGTAAGTTGCGTAAACGCACTTTCTACACACTTAAAAGCCGAAGTTCACCGCGATGGTAAAATATGGGAACAAGAGTATGAGATGGGTAAGCCACAATACGATGTTAAAATTGTAGGCGAAACGGAGAAACGCGGTACTGTAATTACGTTTACACCAGATCCAACTATTTTTACCCAAACTACAGAGTATCGTTACGATACTCTCGCTTCACGTTTAAGAGAGCTTTCCTTTTTAAATAAAGGCATCAGCTTAACTTTAACTGATGAACGTGAGATTGATGAAGAAGGCAATGCGCTTTCTGAATTGTTCCTTTCCGAAGGTGGATTAAAAGAATTTGTACAGTTTTTAGATAAAGGCCGTCCGTCTTTAATAGAAGAACCTATCTATGTAGAGGGGATCAAAAATGGCATTCCTGTAGAGCTTGCATTGCAATATAATGACAGCTATGCAGAAAATGTACACTCTTACGTAAACAATATCAATACGCATGAAGGTGGTACACACATTGCCGGCTTTAGACGTGGTTTAACCCGTACCCTAAAAGCTTATGCAGATAAATCTGGTTTACTTAAGAACGTTAAGTTTGAAATCACCGGAGATGACTTCCGTGAAGGGCTTACAGCTGTAGTTTCTGTAAAAGTTCAGGAGCCGCAATTTGAAGGACAGACTAAAACCAAGCTTGGTAATACTGAGGTAATGGGTGCGGTAGATGTTGCAGTAGGTGAGGCATTGAACAATTACCTTGAGGAGAACCCAAGAGAAGCAAAACTGATCATCAACAAAGTTATTATTGCGGCTACAGCGCGTTCTGCAGCGCGTAAAGCACGTGAGATGGTTCAGCGTAAGAGTGTTATGGGTGGCTCCGGCTTACCTGGTAAACTTTCTGACTGCTCTGACAGTGATCCGGTAAAATGCGAATTGTACCTTGTGGAGGGAGATTCGGCGGGTGGAACGGCAAAACAAGGCCGTGACCGTAACTTCCAGGCTATACTTCCTTTAAAAGGTAAAATCCTGAATGTGGAAAAAGCCATGGAGCATAAGATTTATGAAAATGACGAGATCAAGAACATGTTTACTGCTCTGGGCGTAAGCATCGGAACTCCAGAAGATGACAAAGCTTTAAATATTACCAAGCTTCGCTACCATAAAATTGTAATCATGACGGATGCTGATATTGATGGTTCACACATTACTACCTTAATCCTGACTTTCTTCTTCCGTTACATGAAGGCATTAATTGAAGCCGGTTATGTTTACATTGCTGCTCCACCTCTTTATCAGGTTAAAAAAGGTAAAGAATTTGAATATTGCTGGAATGATGTACAGCGTGATGCCGCAGTACAACGCCTTAAAGGTGCGGGTAAAGAAGAGAGTGTACATATACAACGCTACAAAGGTTTGGGAGAGATGAACGCAGAGCAGTTGTGGGATACTACTTTAAATCCGGCTACACGTACATTGATGCAGGCCACTATTGAAAATGCTGCAGAATGCGATCATACCTTTTCAATGCTAATGGGCGATGAAGTTGGCCCACGTAGAGAGTTTATAGAAAGAAATGCAAAGTATGCTAAAATAGACGCATAACTACTTTTTTAACAATATATTATGAGGTTGTCCAAAAAGGCAACCTCATTTTTTTTAACCAAAATAAGGGTAAGTAATTCCGGTAAACTAAAACTTTATCCAATCTTGCTGGTTTCATAATAAAGATTTTACATTTGCTGCATCGTTGCTTAATATAACAATTGCCATGGAGAATTTGCCGGTAAAAAAAGTTGATATCCTGTCTTATGCTGGAAAGTGGTACGCGCTGTATTCTATACCAACAATGATGGATAAACACTGGAAGCAGACCACCCACACATATGTAATCCACCCCGATGGCTATTATGCTGTATTCTCTACCTATAAACTAAAAGGAGAAGATAAAACAAAATATATGCGTTCCAAATTATTTGCTGTTCGCAGAAATGAAAATGCCGTTTTTAAGGCACAGTTGCTGTGGCCGTTTAAAACAGATTACTGGATAATTGAAATCGCTGCAGATTATTCTTACGTGGTTGTGGGTCATCCAAAGTGTAAATATCTTTACATCATGGCCAGAGTACCTGTAATAGAGCAGCAATTGCTTAATGATATTATAGATCGCTGTAGCAAAAAAGGCTACGATACCACTTTACTTGTTGCACAAGGTCATCCTGCCGCCCCTGCAAAAAAATCCTTTGCTTAAGCCGTAGATTTTACAGCTCAGCGCCTATTGCTTATTGTTGATAACATATGGCATTTCCATTAAGTTCAGCGTCATAAAAATCCGTATTTTTGTTCTTCATTTTTGATTCCCCAATACGTTTTAACATCCGGCTATGTATTTGATTTTTGATACCGAAACTACAGGTTTGCCACGCAACTTTAATGCACCCATAACCGATACAGACAATTGGCCAAGGTGTATTCAAATAGCATGGCAGCTACATGATGAATTGGGTAACCTGATAGAAAATCAGGATTATCTGGTAAAGCCTAATGGTTTTAATATCCCCTACGATGCAGAAAGGATACATGGTATTTCTACAGAACTGGCCGAAGAGCAGGGGATAGATTTGCTGGAAGTTTTAGAAAAATTTAATATAGCCCTTTCTAAAGCAAAATTCGTGGTCGGTCAAAACATTGGTTTTGATGTTAACATTATGGGCAGTGAATTGTATCGTGCCGGATTGGAAAGTCCGCTGGCATCGATGCCGGTTTTAGATACTTGTACCGAAGTTACTGCCGAGCTTTTACGCCTGCCAGGTGGTAGAGGCGGTAAATTTAAGCTGCCAAACCTAACCGAGTTGCATGAGTACCTCTTTGGAGAACCATTTGCCGAAGCCCACAATGCCACAGCCGATGTTGAAGCCACTACACGTTGCTTCCTTCAGCTCATTAAACTAGAAGTCTTTAAGCCAGAACAGCTACAGAAAGGTAAAGAATACTTTAGCTATTTTAAAGAAAAAAATCCTGGCGTTATTGGCCGTGTTGGTTTAAAACATGTTAACCTTAAATCTGCTTCAGATGATATCCGTAAACGTCTGCAAAAAACAAGTGGTAGCGGAATCTCAAAACAAGAACTTGCAGACAACAGGTTAGAGTTACAACAAGCCAATTTTGTGCATTTGCACACACATACTCAATTCTCAGTTCTTCAGTCTACCATAAATATCCCAGCGCTAATCAAAGCTGCTGCAACGCATAAAATGCCAGCAGTTGCCATGACAGATCATGCCAATATGATGGGGGCTTTTCACTTTGTAAATCAGGTTTTAAACCACAACAAAGGAGTAGAAGCAAAAAATGCTGCCGCAATTGAAAAGGGTGAAGAGCCATCAGAACAAATCATTACGCCTATAGTAGGATGTGAGTTTTTTGTTTGTGATGACCATACAGATAAAAAGAGAAAAGATAACGGCTACCAGGTTGTATTGCTGGCTAAGAATAAAAATGGTTACCATAATCTGGCAAAAATGTCGTCCATCGCTTATACCAATGGGTTTTATTATGTGCCGCGGGTAGACAGGCAGGTAATTGAGCAATATAAAGAAGACATCATTGTCCTTTCCGGAAGTCTTTATGGAGAAATTCCCAGCAAACTCTTAAATCTGGGAGAGCGTCAGGCAGAGGAAGCCCTCCTATGGTGGAAAGAACAATTCGCAGATGATTTCTATATTGAAGTGATGCGGCATAATCAGGAAGACGAGAACATTGTGAATGTCTCTTTGATTTCACTGGCAAAAAAGCACAATGTAAAACTCATTGCCACCAACAACAACTACTACATTAATAAAAAAGATGCAAACGCGCACGACATTTTATTGTGTGTAAAAGATGGAGAAAAACAAGCCACACCAATTGGTCGTGGCCGTGGCTATCGTTATGGTCTGCCCAATCAAGAGTATTATTTCAAATCTCCAGAAGAGATGAAGGCTCTTTTTACCGATTTGCCAGAAGCTATCCTCAACATTCAGGAAGTTATAGATAAGGTAGAAATCTTTAAGCTTGCCCGCGAAGTTCTGCTACCTAAATTTGATATTCCTGACGAATTTTTAGTAGCCGAAGATGAACAGGACGGTGGTAAGAGGGGAGAGAATAAATTCCTTGCCCACCTAACCTATGTAGGTGCTCAAAAACGATATGGGGAAATTACAGCCGAGATTAAAGAACGGCTGGATTTTGAGCTGCAAACTATTGAGAAAACCGGATACCCAGGTTACTTCCTCATTGTACAGGATTTTATACGAGAAGCCAGAAACCTCGATGTCTCTGTTGGACCAGGAAGGGGTTCTGCGGCCGGTTCTGTTGTAGCCTATTGTCTATGGATCACTAATATAGATCCCATCAAATACGATCTACTATTTGAGCGTTTCCTGAATCCAGACAGGGTTTCCATGCCCGATATTGATATTGACTTTGATGATGAAGGCCGCGGCCGTGTTATGGATTATGTAATCCGTAAATACGGTTCTAATCAGGTAGCGCAAATCATCACTTACGGTACCATGGCTGCCAAATCTTCCATTAGAGATACCGCCCGTGTGTTAGATTTGCCACTCTTTGAGGCAGATAAAATTGCCAAGCTTATTCCAAACATGAAGCTGGCAAAAATCTTCAATCTCGAAGAAAAGATTTTAAAAGAAGCCCTTCGTGCAGATGAATATGAAAAGGTACTTGAGCTAAAAGTATTGGCAGAAGCTAAAGATTTGAGTGCCGAAACCATTATGCAGGCCCAGGTTCTTGAAGGCTCACTTCGTAATACTGGTATTCATGCCTGCGGGGTAATCATTACCCCAAGTGATATAACCAACTATGTTCCGGTAGCCACTGCCAAAGATTCTGACTTGTATGTAACCCAGTTTGATAACTCTGTGGTAGAGAGTGCGGGACTGTTAAAAATGGACTTCCTGGGTTTAAAAACCCTTACCCTAATAAAAGATACAGTTAAACTTGTCAAATACAGGCACCATATAGATTTAGATCCAGATGAGTTTCCTATAGATGATGTGAAAACTTATGAGTTGTTTCAGCGGGGAGAAACCATCGGTATTTTCCAGTACGAGAGTAGTGGGATGCAAAAGTACATGAAAGAGCTTAAGCCCACCGTTTTTGGTGACTTGATTGCCATGAATGCACTCTATCGTCCGGGGCCTTTGGAGTATATTCCGAGTTTCGTAAGACGTAAAAATGGTGAGGAAGAAATCAAGTATGACCTGGATGCCTGCGAGGAATACCTGAAAGAAACCTATGGTATCACCGTATATCAGGAGCAGGTGATGCTTTTATCTCAAAAGCTGGCAGGTTTTACCAAAGGTGAGGCCGATGTACTGCGTAAGGCGATGGGTAAAAAGCAGAAAGACGTACTCGATAAAATGAAACCCAAGTTTGTAAAACAAGCTGCGGAAAAGGGCCACGATGCGACTATATTAGAGAAGATATGGAAAGATTGGGAAGCCTTTGCATCTTATGCCTTTAACAAATCACACTCTACCTGTTATGCCTGGATTGCTTACCAAACAGCGTATTTAAAAGCACATTACCCTGCTGAGTATATGGCTGCCGTACTTTCTAATAACATGAGTGATATTAAGCAAGTGGCTTTCTTCATGGAAGAGTGTAAACAAATGGGCGTTCAGGTGTTAGGGCCAGATGTTAATGAATCTGACATTAAATTTTCTGTAAACATGTATGGAGAGGTCCGTTTTGGGCTTTCGGGGATCAAAGGTGTTGGAGACAAAGCAGTAGAAAGTATCATTGAAGAACGGGAGACCAATGGCATGTACAAAGATTTGTATGATTTTGCCCGTCGTTCCAATACGCGTACTGTCAATAAAAAAGCATACGAAAGTTTTGTGTATAGTGGTGCGTTTGATCAATTTGGTAACCATCGTGCCCAATACTTTTTTGTAGGTGTAAACGATAAAATGAACGGTATTGAGAAGGTTATTAAATATGCAAATGACTTTCAAAATAATGAATCTTCCTCACAGTCATCCCTGTTTGGTGGATCCGTGGCCGATTTAATCCTTGAGCCGGCGCTGCCGGTGGCTCCAGAATGGAGTTTAATAGACCGTTTAAAGTATGAGAAAGATGCCATCGGGATTTTCCTGAGCGGCCATCCCCTTGATAATTATAAACTAGAGCTCAAAGAGTTTTGCCAGCATTCTGTAAAGCATCTTTCCATTGTCAATAAGGTACGGATGGGAGATACCAATGATGAGGTTCTGGCTGAATTTGAGCAGCTCAAAAACAGAGACCTTGTTGTAGGGGGCCTGGTGGCAGCAGCAGCACAACGGATGACTAAAACCGGAAAGCCTTTTGGTACACTTGCTTTTGAAGATTACGAAGATAGTTGTGAATTGGCTTTGTTTGGTGATGATTTCATCAAATTCAAACAATTCTTAACAGAAGGCTACTTTCTTCAGATTAGGGGAAGGGTAGGAGAACGGTTTAGAAAAGAGGGCGATTGGGAGTTTAAAATCACTGCAATCAATCTCCTTTCCGAACTTAGGGATAAGCTTGCAAAATCTGTAAACATTCAGGTACCGTTAGAAATGATTAGTGACCAGTTTATGAGTCAAATTATGGCGATTCTGGATGACAATAAGTCCAATACAGAGCAGCAGAACTGTCAGCTCATTTTCGATGTGTATGATCGTGAGCAGAACGTATTTGTTAAGCTACCTTCCAAATCTCTTAAAATTAACCCTAGTAACGTGCTGTTAGATCAGTTAAAAGCACTTAACCTTAATCCCACATTAGGTCAAAAGAACTAGTCTCTAAGTTGTTGTAATGTCATTTTGGCGGTGCCACCTTGATGGCATTACAATTGATTATATCTTTGTATAAAAAAAAATAGAATTATGGCTTTAGAAATCACAGATGCTAACTTTGAAGAGTTAGTGTTAAAATCAGATAAACCCGTTTTAGTTGACTTTTGGGCAGAATGGTGTGGTCCTTGTCGCATGGTAGGCCCGGTAGTTGATGAAATATCAAAAGAATATGAAGGAAAAGCAGTTATTGGAAAAGTAAATGTTGACAATAACCCGCAAATTTCTACCCAGTTTGGTATCCGCAACATTCCAGCGTTGTTGTTTTTCAAAAATGGTGAAGTTGTTGATAAACAAGTTGGTGCAGTTCCAAAATCAGTTTTAGCTGGTAAATTAGAAAAGCAATTGTAATTAGATACAATCATATAGCAAAAGCGTTCATAAATCATGAACGCTTTTTTTATGCACCATCCTCATCCTAAATTTATTTCAGAATCTTAATGCAATAGAATATAAACTTTAGCTAGCTTTACATGATGCATGCCGTTCCACCTTTAGATCATAGTCAGTATCAGGAAATTCCCGGTAATCTGGAATTACTTGCAAGGCAGGTTGTAGAAGGCTTTATTACCGGCCTTCATAAAAGCCCGTTCCATGGTTTTTCTGTGGAATTTGCTGAACACCGGGCTTTTAACACTGGGGATAACATTAAAAATATAGATTGGAAGCTGTATGCCAAAACAGATAAACTGTACAGCAAGCGCTATGAAGAAGAAACCAATTTGCGTTGTCAGTTTGTGATAGATGTTTCTTCTTCCATGTATTTTCCAGAGCAGCAGTATAACAAACTACAGTTCTCTGTTCAGTCTGTGGCCGTATTAATCTATTTGCTAAAGAAACAACGGGATGCCTTTGGTTTAAGCCTGTTTACGGATCATTTAGTAGTAAATACTGCAGCCAGGTCTACTACCACCCATCAAAAGTACATTTATACACATTTAGAAGAGATTATGAAGTCTCCAAGCAGAAATGTGCAAACCAATCTGGAGCAAGCTTTACATCAAATAGCAGAGCTTATTCATCAACGTTCCATGATCGTGATATTTAGCGATCTTATGAACAGTGTGCATCATGAAGATAAGATTACAGCGCTTTTTGCCGCATTACAACATCTTAAATTCAATAAACATGAAGTGGTCATCTTTAATGTTACCGATAAGGCCAAAGAGGTCAACTTTGATTTTGAAAACAGGCCTTATGAATTTGTTGATCTGGAAACCGGCGCTGTGTTAAAGACACAGCCTGGCAGTGTTAGAAAAGATTACCTGGAAACCATTACGCTTTACAGGCAAAAGATAGCCTTGAAGTGTGCTCAATATAAGATAGATCTGGTAGATGCAGATATTAACCAGGGGTTTTCGCAGGTTTTACAAAACTACATGATCAAGAGGCAGAAAATGGGTTAGTTTGGCTGTCTGCGGTATCTGTTTAGCAGTTCCTTTTTAAAAGTTTCCTGGGCCCTGTAATATTTTCCTATAATCTTTATAGGTAAGTTGGCTTTAAGTTGGGCATAATACTTACGTTCAAGGTTTAAATCCCGTTGCTTAAAGCTCAGTTCATTTGCAATTAGTGTCTGTATTTCAATATCAGAAAGCTCGTCAATTTCTGTTATTTTTCTAAAGCTAATCATCTTCTGTCTTCGTTCATCCCTTAAAGCGCTTTGTTCTTTCTGAAAGCCATTGTAAATAGGCCAGAATATGCGGGCTTCTTCAGTGCTCAATTCAAGCTTCTGTGTTAAATAAGCTATTTTGTAAGATTCAATTTCCGGCATTTGGGCCGTTGCAAGATAAGGACTGCAAAAGAGTACAATTAATATAAATAAGTTCTTCATCATCTAATTTTATAAGTTCCTGGTAATGTCATTTTGAGAGTAATTGTTTAAAATATAATTCTCAATTTCCTTATCCGTTGCAGAAGTAGTGGTCACTATATCTTTATCTGTCGTGGTAACGTGGTCAATAATTTCCTGCTCATCCATGTCGTAAAGTGACTGCTCCGTAGCCATATTGCTAGCCATCGGTTTTTTAACCAGCTCTTCATGATCATAGAAATAAAAACCAAAAGCACTTATCATTACCAAACATGCTACAGAAGCATACTTCAATAAATCAGACTTCCAAAATCCAATAATTTTAGCTTCTTTTTGTACAGATAATGAAACTATAGATAATTGTTCATCTTCTACCGCAGATAAAACCCTGGTGCTAAGCGTATCAAAATATCCATCAGGAACGCTAAAGCCGCTTTCAGGTGCAACTTCTTTAAGTTTTTCCACACTCAACCTGGTAAAGATCGCTTCATTTAAGCCCTCAAAATAGTGCTCAGGTACCGCAAATCCATCTCCCAGTTTTTTCTCCCACAACTTATTTTCAAAATTATTATCCATCACAGCTATATTGATACTTTAAAAGGCAAAAGGTTTAAAAGGTAATGTCATCTTTTAGCATATATTCTTCAATTTTCTTCACGGCAATATGAAAAGATGCCTTTAAAGCGCCTACGCTTGTACCTAACACGGCAGAAATTTCTTCATATTTCATGTCGTCATAGTACTTCATGTTAAACACCAACCGCTGTTTATCTGGTAGGATAAGTAACGCCTGTTGCAGTTTCATCTGCACTTTGTCGCCGTTAAAATAAGAAGAAGCCGTTAGCGTTTCGGAGAGTGCTGTAGAAACTTCATCCAGCGGTATATTATTTTGATTTTTCTTTTTGTTCAGGAAAGTAATAGACTCATTGGTGGCTATTCTGTAAATCCAGGTATACAATTGCGAGTCATTCCTAAACTTTTCCAGGTTCTTCCAAACTTTTATGAAAACGTCTTGTACAAGGTCATCTGTATCATCGTGGTCAATCACCAATCTACGAATGTGCCAGTATATTTTTTGCTGGTATTTATTTATAAGCAGGTTGAAGGCCTCATTACGAGTCTTCTCGTTATAAAATTTCTCTAATATTTCTGCATCTTCAACCTGCTTCATGCTTATTTCTTTCTTGCAATCACCTTTTGTGCGGCTTCAACAATGTTTACCGTATCAAGGCCATATTTTGTCATCAACTGGTCTGGTGTTCCACTCTCACCAAAACTGTCGTTTACAGCTACAAATTCTTGTGGCGACGGTAATTCTGTAGACAATAAGCGTGCTACACTTTCACCCAGGCCACCAAATTTATTGTGTTCTTCGCAAGTTACCACACAACCTGTTTTTTTAATAGAGGTTAAAATAGCCTCTTCATCAAGCGGTTTAATGGTATGTATGTTAATAATTTCTGCACTTATGCCTAAAGCTTCCAATTGCTCGCCAGCTTCAATTGCTTTCCATACCATATGTCCGGTTGCAACAATCGTCACATCAGTACCTTCATCTACCATCCATGCTTTGCCAATCTCAAATTTTTGATCCGGATCTGTAAATACAGGGATCACAGGGCGTCCAAAACGCAAATAAACAGGGCCATGGTGTTCTGCAATAGCAATGGTTGCTGCTTTAGTCTGGTTGTAATCACAAGTGTTAATTACGGTCATTCCAGGAAGCATCTTCATCAAGCCTATGTCTTCCAAAATCTGGTGCGTAGCGCCATCTTCACCTAAAGTTAAACCAGCGTGCGATGCACAAATCTTAACATTTTTATCGGAATAAGCTACAGATTGACGGATTTGGTCGTATACACGTCCGGTAGAAAAGTTGGCAAACGTTCCGGTAAAAGGAACCTTACCAGAAATAGATAAACCGGCAGCAATACCAATCATATTGGCTTCAGCAATACCAATCTGGAAAAAGCGCTCTGGAAATTCCTTAATAAAGGCATCCATTTTTAAAGAGCCTACTAAATCTGCACATAAGGCAACAACTTCAGGATTGTTTTTTCCTGCTTCTAATAGTCCTGCTCCAAAACCAGAGCGGGTATCTTTTTTTTCTGTATATGGGAATTTTTTTCTCACGGTTCTAGTAATCTTTATGTGTGGTTTTTAATTGGGCAATTGCAAGGGCAAGTTGCTCATCGTTAGGGGCAACACCGTGCCATTTGTGCGATCCCATCATAAAGTCAACACCGTTACCCATAATGGTACTCATTAAATTCAAAACAGGCTTACCTTTTCCAAGCAATGATTTTGCATATTCAAGGTTCCTAACAATATCAGCCATGTCATTACCGTTAGAGGTGATTACATGCCATCCAAAAGCTTCAAATTTAGCTTGTAAGCTTTCCAGCGAAAGTACTTTTTCTGTAGGGCCGTCAATTTGCTGACCGTTATAATCAACGGATGCTATTAAATTGTCAACCTTGTTAAAAGGAGCAAACATAATCGCTTCCCAGTTTTGGCCTTCCTGTAACTCACCGTCACCAAGCAACACAAAAACGTGAGATAGGTCTTTATTTAGTTTTTTAGCCAAAGCCGCACCAATGGCAACAGAAAGGCCCTGTCCTAATGAACCAGAAGCAATACGGATACCTGGTAAACCTTCGTGGGTGGTAGGGTGTCCCTGAACCCTCGAGTTTAACTTTCTAAAAGTAGCCAGTTCAGCTACATCAAAATAGCCAGATCTAGCCAGTACACTGTAAAATACAGGAGAAATATGGCCGTTAGAAAGGAAAAATAAATCTTCTCCTTTACCTTCCATTTTAAAGTCCGGATTGTGGTTCATCACTTCAAAATATAAAGCTGTCATAAAATCAGCACAGCCTAATGATCCTCCAGGGTGCCCGGACTGGCAGCCATGAACCATTCTTACAATATCTCTTCTTACCTGCGAAGCGATATCCTCTAATTCTTCAATCGTACGTTTCATCATAATTTACTACTTGTTGCAATATTAGTTTTTATTTGGTTTACTGGTGTTACCAGCCGGTGCATTCCCGATCCTTTGCAACCGTACCAAAGTTAATTTATTTTATCAAATCCAAAACCTGTGCGGTCGCATTTTTGGTGTCAACCTTGTCAATAATGTGCTTTATAAAACCATTTTCATCAATTATAAAGGTTTTGCGACTAATACCCATGTATTTTTTGCCATACATATTTTTTTCTACCCAAACGCCGTAAGCCTCTACAATCTTTTTATCTGTATCAGCTATCAATGTAAAGGGTAAACTATGTTTAGTTGCAAATTTCAGGTGAGATTTCTCGTCATCTGCACTCACGCCAAGTACCGTAATGCCTTTGGCCAGTAAACCCTGGTAATTGTCTCTGAAATCGCAAGCCTCTGCGGTACAGCCCGGGGTATCGTCTTTTGGATAAAAATATAAAACTACCGTTTTGCCTTTAAATTGTGCCAGAGAAATTGGCTGGCCAGCCTGGTCTGCTGCGGTAAATTCCGGAGCCTGCATACCTTCTTTTAATTCACTCATATTATTTATAAAATGTTATGGTATAAGTTTTACTATTGTCTTTCATGTCAGTCACTACAATTTTCAGCTCATGTTTTCCCGCAGTGGTCCTTTCATCAAAAGTGTGCCACAAGGTAGCGGTTTTAGTGTCAAATTCCATCAGCACCCATTCACCGTCAATATAGCCATTAAAACTTTGGATACCAGAAAGGTTATCTCTTATTTTGAAAGACATTTTACTAATCCCTGTCATGCGCTTTCCATCCGAAATATTTAAGGGCACAATCACAGGCGCAATCGTATCTATGGCAATATAAAAGCTCCCAAAGGTCTTAGGTTTGGCCTTAAGGAAACCATCTTCATATATGCCACCTTGCGATGCACCATTGGTGTTTACCATAAGCGCTTTGTCTTTATAACGTTCTAAACTGGCATTAGCTTTAATCCATAAGTCAAAACCCGTATGCAAAGGGGTTAGGTTGTTCTGGATCTGACAAACCGCAGAGTATTGATTTCCAGAGGCTGCTGATGCAGGTTTCAAAATCTTATGCGTAAAATTCAAATCATTGTATAAAGTACCCTTAGGCAAAATCACCTTAAAGTCGGCCTCACTGTACTCGTTTAACTTTCCGTAGGGAAAAATTAAGCCAGTGGAAGGGGTTTTGTTTTCAGCCACTACGCCATCACCAGCCTGAACCGTAAAAGAGAGGGTACTTGCATTGCCACTTGCATCCGTAACAGTATATTTTAACTCATGCAATTTGCCGTCTGTAAAGTTTATCCGTCCATTGTTTACCAGGTTGCTGTAAATGCCTAGCGGATTCCCTGGATCTACAAAACTTTTCTGTATGCTTTTTTTAGTGTTGATGTAAGCAGGCCAGTCTATGTGCGAATTAACAGCTTTGCTGTTTTCAAATAAAAACCGCTCCAAAGCAGAGGTAAACACCAGTTTTCCGTCAACTTCCAATTGTATGGCATATACACCATTGGTGCCAGAAAGCCCATTGTGCCTATCTGTTGTTACAATTCCGAAGCCATATTCACCGTTCAGTGTTAATTTTCCCTGGGCCAAACGATAAGCCGCAGCAGTACCCGTTAAGGTATAACCAGCCTTCGTGGTGAACTCGTTAAAGGGCTTACCATTTAAGCGGTAAACATATAAACTGTAAATTATAGGTTTAATGTTATCTGGAATATTAATGCCAAACAGCTGAGGGTTAATAGTTGCTTCAGTTTTGGTATCCCTGATCTCAAAGTGTAAATGCGGACCGCCAGAACTTCCCCTGTTACCAGAGTAAGCTATCAAATCACCTTTTCGTACGGGAATTAGCGTTGCCTGCGGAAACTCATCCAGTTCAAAAGTTTTTTTACTGTATTGAAGGCCTTTTACCACCTGATCGATTTTAGGGTTAAAACGTTGCAGGTGACCATAAACACTGGTATAACCATTAGCGTGGTTGACGTATAAAGCCTGTCCAAAGCCACTGTTTTGCACCCTAAGCCTGGAAATATAGCCATCGGCAATGGCATACACCGGATAACCTTCACGCTGGTTGGTTCTAAAATCAATTCCAGAATGGAAATGATTGGGTCTAATCTCACCAAAAGATCCTGCAAGTGCAGGCGGCTTAATGTCCATCGGCATCCTAAAGTCTACCAAAGGATATTTATTGTTGCTAAAAATTTGCTGGCCTTTAACCGTTACAACAAATAAAAGACCGGCTACTAAAAATAAAATGAATTTGCGCATTAATGTTACTTGATCTCAAAATTTAAAAATTGCTCATCAGCTATCCAGGCCTCAAGTTTATCGCCGGCAAACACTTTGCCAACGCCCTCCGGTGTTCCGGTAAAAATCAAGTCTCCCTTTTTAAGGGTAATGTATTTAGATACAAAAGAGATGATCTGTTCAAAAGAAAAGAGCATCATATTGGTGTTGCCATCCTGCTTTAATTCGTCATTAATTTTTAAGCTAAAAGGTAAAGCACTTATGTCTTCAAACTGTGATTTAGGTACAAATTTACTTATGGCGGCAGAGTTGTCAAAAGCTTTGGCCAATTCCCAGGGCAGCCCTTTTTCCTTAAATTTACTTTGCAGGTCCCTTGCTGTAAAATCAATTCCCAGGCCTACTTCATCAAAATAATTTCCGGCAAATTTCTCTGCAATATGTTTACCTTCCTTACAAACTTTAAGTACCACTTCCAGCTCATAATGGATGTCAGCAGAAAAATCAGGTAAATAAAAAGGTTTATTATCTTTTAAAACAGCAGTATCTGGTTTTAGAAAAATTACAGGAGCATCAGGCAGTGGGTTATTCAGTTCTTTGGCGTGCGCAGCATAGTTGCGTCCAATAGCAATCACTTTCATTTCGTATTAAGGCTTATCAATCATGCTTCTTGCACGATTCGTAAAAATAGCTTTATATCCCTAAAAAAGAAAATAACAGCCATTTGATAACGTTTCTAAGACAAAAAAATTAAAATACAGTTTTAAATCCTTCTCTCTAAAGATAGGTAGGCAATAAACCAGAATTTTAAGGGAATTAGATAACAGAAATGCGTTTTACAATCGTTTCTGCACCACAAACTATGCGCAGAAAATAAATGCCGCTGTTTAGTTTATTAGGAATGGTAAAGCTTTTAGTTTGTTCACCAGAAACCATGCGTTCATTGGCTAGGGTAATCACTTCATTTCCCAGTAAATCAATAATTTTAATGGAAACTACACCCTCACGATCAAGTTTCAAAGTCACATTTACCTGATCATCTACCGGATTTGGATATACCTTAGATACCGAAAGAATTTTGTCTTGCTTAATCGAGCCTTTGGCGTTTAATAAAGAATTGTTGTAAGGAAGATAGCCTAAGCCAGCATTGTAGCTAGGCTTGTAAGATTGGATGTTTGCTTTGATAGTTGGTGTTCTATTTACTTTCTTAGCTCTTGAGCTGTAATAAATACTATCAGATTTTTGTGCTAAAACAGGCATACTGCAGAGTAAGCTGATGCAGGCGCAACAGATTACATAAGCAAAGAAGGCGGTTTTAGACGTTTTGTTCATACTTTATGGCAGCAAAAATATATATAATTATACAGATTAAGCAAGCTTTTTGTTTTGTTTCTTGTAATTTAACACATTTTAACACCAATTCTAACAATTACTTCTATTTTTTGTTTATTTGCCATAGCAAGATGAACGAATAAAATGTCTGATCATAAAAATATAAATTCTCTCTCAGCAGGCGGCCTGCTCATTAGTTTAGGCATTGTTTATGGAGATATTGGTACATCTCCATTATATACGTTAAGGGCAATTTTTAATACCGTGAGCGATAGTGGCCAGCCGATAACTCCGCTACTTGTACTTGGAGCCTTGTCTTGCATCATCTGGACCCTTACATTGCAAACTACCATTAAGTATGTCGTCATCACCCTTCGTGCAGACAACAGGGGAGAAGGGGGCATTTTTTCATTGTATTCATTGGTGCGTAAAAAAGCAAAGTGGCTGGTTATACCCGCCGTTATAGGTGGTTGTGCTTTACTTGCAGATGGGATCATTACGCCCTCCATTACCGTCACCTCCGCAATAGAAGGCTTGCAGGTAAAATTTCCAAGCCTGCAAATTATTCCTATTGTATTAACCATTATTATTTTTCTTTTTGTGATCCAGCAATTTGGAACCAGCCTGGTGGGCAAGTTGTTCGGTCCAATCATGTTTCTTTGGTTTGCAACCCTTGGGGTATTGGGCTTGCTATATATCGTACATGATTATTCCGTGCTTAAGGCCCTCAATCCATATTATGCAGTACAGCTCATTTCCACCAACCCAATGGCCCTGGTTATACTCGGTGGAGTGTTTCTATGTACTACAGGAGCCGAAGCCTTGTATTCAGACCTCGGTCACTGCGGAAGAAAAAACATCCGCATCAGTTGGATTTTTGTTAAAATCACCTTAATCTTAAATTACCTTGGGCAAGGTGCATGGTTATTGGCGCATCCAAATTACAACGATAAACTTAACCCTTTTTACCAGTTGGTTCCTCACCAGTACCTGCTACCCTTGGTTGCACTGGCTACAGTTGCCGCCGTTATTGCCAGTCAGGCCATGATTACGGGATCCTTTACCCTCATTTCAGAGGCGGTAAGGTTAAACCTTTGGCCAAAAGTTAAAATCAATTATCCAAGCAATCAAAAAGGGCAAATCTATGTGCCATCCATCAACTGGTTGCTTTGTGCGGGGTGTATCATCGTAGTGCTCATCTTCAAAAGATCCATTGATATGGAAGGTGCTTACGGATTAGCCATCAATTTAACTTTCCTGGCCACTACAATTTTAGTCGCGGTATTTATGCGGGTAAAAAAAGTCCCTACCTACATCGTTGTCCTGTTTTTAACCATTTATGGTTTATTAGAACTCGCATTTTTAGTAGGTAACATGACTAAGTTTTTCCATGGCGGTTTTGTAACTGTTTTAATCGGTTCCTTACTTTTTACCGTGATGTGGGGCTGGTATGCCGCCCGCAAGATCAAAAACCGCTTTGTAAAGTACGTGGAGATAGACGATTATTACCAGATCATCAGTGAGCTGAGCGATGACGAAACTGTAGCGAAATATTCATCTCAGTTGGTGTACCTGACAAGTGCTAACTTCAAAACAGAAATAGAGTCCAAAATCATGTACTCTATCCTTCAAAAAGAGCCAAAGCGGGCCGATATTTACTGGCTTGTCCATGTAGATGTGGTAGATGAGCCTTTTTGCAGAGAATATAAAGTAGAATTTCTTATCCCGGGCAAACTAATCCGGATCGACTTCAAGTTGGGTTTTCGCGAAGAGCAGCGGGTTAACCTCCTGTTCAGAAAAGTAGTTGAAGAGCTGGTTAAAAATGGCGAGGTAGACATCACCAGTCAGTATAAATCTTTAAACAGACATAAAATTGCGGGTGACTTCAGATTTGTCTTGCTCGAAAAACATTTGTCTAAGTTTGCCAAACTGAGTTTTTATGAGCGCACTGTGATGCACTATTATTTTGTGCTAAAACGCTTAAGCCTTTCAGAAGAACGTAGTTTTGGCCTGGATTCCAGTTACGTAGAAATAGAAAAAGTACCCTTAATATTTGTAACCCCAGATGATATTGAACTGAGCAGGTTGCCAGTGTAATCCATTTCTTAAAATACCCGGAATTAAACGTTATTTGCTAGCTTATTTTGTCTGCGAGATTAGACACTTAAAATCTTTAGTTCATCAATAAATTCACCAATTCTTTTAGCTCCTCTACTTCCTTTTCTAATTTCGTTATGCGTTCTTCCAGTTCAGTAGTATTTGCAGACTGTGGAGTGTCATTGGCTACCTCTTCCTGCTCATTAACCTCTGGTATTCCACCAAACAAATGCATGTACCTGGATTCTTTCTGGCCTGCTTTTTTAGGCAGTTGAACCACATAAGCAGGCTCATCCGCAGCAAGTTTTTGTAACAGCTCATTAACTTCTTCGATGGTTTCAAATTCATATAAACGCGAAGAATTGGTGTTGATTTCTCCTGGTGTAAGCGGACCGCGGAGCAGTAACAAACAAACGATAACCAGTTCGGTAGGCAACAAAGGATAAACAATTGCCAGGTTATGCTTATACTTTACCACACGACTTCCTGCACCAGATACTGTACCTACAAGGCCCTTTATTTTTAACATATTCAGGGTAAGCACAATAGATTCTTCATCATAATTTACCACCGGATTACGGGATGTTTTTTGGTTACATGCTGCAGTTAATGCAGAAATTGTCATGGGGTAATAATCAGGTGTCGCTTTACTTTTTTCTATGAGCGAGCCCAATATCCGCTGCTCTATGGCAGACAATAACTGAAGTGATTGAGGAGTTTCCATACGCCGTAAATATATAAATTTAACTACCATTTTGATTAATGGAAATTTGCAGTAAATTGCAGCATACTATGCAAGATTATAAAACAGTAGAAAGTTCTCAAACCACACTCACCGAGCTGATGATCCCATCATACTCTAATTTTGGAGGCAAAATTCACGGAGGAATCATATTAAGTTTAATGGATAAAGTAGCTTACGTTTGCGCAGCTAAACATTCAGATGGCTACTGCATTACCGCCTCTATTGATGTGGTAGACTTCCTGGCCCCTGTAGAAGTCGGGGAACTGGTTTCTTTGATGGCTTCCGTAAATTATGTCGGAAAAACCTCTATGATTATTGGCATTAAAGTTATTTCTGAAAATGTACGTACCCACGTGGTTAAGCATACCAATACCAGTTATTTTACCATGGTAGCCATTGGCGAAGACCACAAACCCAAACAAGTTCCTGGCCTGATTTTAAAAAGCCAGGATGATATCAGGCGTTTTTCTCAGGCCAAGAACAGAAGAGAACTTAAGGCCACTTATAAAAGAGACGAAGCTTCTATTAAAGATGAATTTAATACCGCTGAATGTTTAATTTCCCTGAGGGACGAACGTTGTCAGATTTTTCAATAGTAGCCGCACTTCCGTAGGGTTTCTTAAAAAGTATCTTGCGGCAGAAATATTGCTGCCCACCTTAATGGTATAGGCATCTTCCGGTAAGGCTTTAAAAATATCCTCGTCCGTGTGGTCATCCCCAAGTGCCAGTATAAAATCAGGATGTGCTTCGTGCATCCATCCCTGGGCAGCCTTACCTTTATTTACCTCTATGTTCTTAAATTCTATTACTTTATTTCCAGGCATCAACTGTAGTCCTTTGTCGGCAATAATCATCTTTAGGTGGTTAATGATCTCACTCGCCCTAAGCTCGCCAAGACCATCTTCCACTTTTCTGTAGTGCCAAACTAGTGAGTAACTTTTATCTTCTATAAAAGAACCCGGGGTACGATCGGTATATGTATCTAAAACTGTACGCACTTCCTGCTTCCATTTATCGGTAAGCAATGGCAGGCTTTTCCATTCCTCTCCGTATCTTTTTTGCCAGGCACCATGCTCTGCAATCATGTCCAGCTTTAAATGGCCAAACCACTTCTCCAGCGTTTCATTGCGGCGTCCACTAATAATAATTACTTTATTTGCCAAATCACTGGTCAAGTCATTTAACAGCTCGTATAATTCAGGATCTGGTGACGCCTGATCTATAACCGGCTGAAAACCAACTAAGGTACCATCATAGTCCAAAAATATATACCGTTGATCAGTTTTTGAATAAGCTTCAGCAATCTGTTCCCTTACCTTTATTGAGGCGTATCTGGTTAGCATGCTTTGCTGCAATACTTTAACTTCTTCTAATTTATCCATAAAGTTTTTCACCCAGAGGTGGATATTAAATTTTTTAACCACAGCACGCATGCTGGCCATTCTGCTGTGCTGCTCTTCTAAAGTCATATTTAGTGCCTGCAAAATGGTTTTTACAATTTCCCCAATGTTGTTGGGGTTTACAATCAGGGCATCGTTTAATTCTTTTGAAGCCCCCGCCATTTCACTTAAAATAAGTACACCGGTATCATGGATGCGGGAGGCCACATATTCTTTGCTTACAAGGTTCATGCCGTCGCGCATCGGGGTAACCAAACAAATATCTGCGGTGCTGTACAAGGCAGAAAGAAATTCAACCGAGAACGAGCGGTAAAAATAATGTACCGGCAGCCAGTTTAAAGTCCGGTACCTGGCGTTAATGTTACCCACTAATTGGTCTATGTGCTCTCGGAGTTCGCGGTATTGCGGCACAGTATCCCTTGAAGGAACCACAATCATATAAAATGAAATTTTGCCAATGCACTGCGGCTTAGTTTGCAGCAATAATTCGTAAGCTTGCAAGCGCTGTAAAATCCCTTTACTATAATCCAGTCGGTCTATAGAAAGGATAACTTTACCATTGTCCAGCCCCTCATTAAAAGAATTCATATGCTCTTCCACAAGCGGACTTTGGGCCAGGGCTTCAAATTTAGCATCATCTATTCCCATCGGAAAAGCCTCTACAACAATTTGGCGTTCCTGAAAAGTGATCACATTATCAGAAAGCTTAGCAGGCGAAAGTCTGGCGGCAGCGCTTAAAAAGTGGCGCACATCATCAAAAGTATGAAAGCCGATCAAATCCGCACCAAATAACCCGTGTATCAGTTCTTCACGCCAGGGTATCAGCCTGAATATTTCATAAGAAGGAAAAGGAATGTGCTGAAAAAATCCGATGGTAACGTTTGGCGCTTTAGCCCTAATTAAAGAAGGCAACAGCATCAGCTGGTAATCGTGTACCCAAATGGTATCACCATCTCTAACATGTGCAGCAAGTTCAGCTTCAAATTTACCATTTACCAGCTGGTAAAAATCCCAGTAAGTTTGCTCAAAATTAGCGTAAGTAACCACGTAGTGAAATACGGGCCATAAAATTTCATTAGAAAAACCTTCATAATAAAGGTTTATTTCTTCCGGAGTTAAAAAAACCGGAATGAGGTTTAACTCAGCAAGCTGCTTCCGTACTTCATCCTGTCTTTCTTCCGGTACTTCAATTCCGGGCCATCCAATCCAGATGTTATTACCTTCTTTATAAACGGATCCAAGTCCGGTAGCCAATCCCCCTTCACTGGGGCTTAATAAGTATTCTCCGTTATGTTCTATAATTTTAACGGGCAAGCGGTTGGAGACGATTATCGTTTTATTGTTCATCATATCTGTAATAATAACGGCTTCAAAGGCGTATTGTTTGGTTTTGTATGTAACTAAGGCATTGGTGAAATCACATTCTTGTTACAACATGTATCTAAAAATGTTGCTGCTAAAAAGTCTTCCAGATAGGGTGGCTATTTAGATTAATTAAAAATAGTTTGGTAAACTGCTCAAATAGCCTTTACTTTGCGGCCAAATAATTCTAATCAATTTTTAATAGTATAATGAAGAAACATTTACTCGTATTGTTCTTAGTGCTGCTTACAGGCAGCCAATTATTTGCCCAGGTTACTGGAAGTATCAGGGGTAGAGTAACCACATCAGATGGTACAATTGCCGAAGGGGTAACCGTAAAATTAAAAGGTACCACCTATGGTGCCGTAACAGATGAAGATGGATCATACTCCATCCGTAAAGTACCAGCAGGTACCTATACACTTGTAGTTTCTGCCGTAGGCTTGTATCCTAAAGAAAAACAAATCACCTTAACAAAGGGAACAGTGATCTCAGATTTCTCCTTGAATGAGAATAAGTCTCAGCTAGATGATGTTCAAATATCTACAGGCAGAAAGAAATATAAGGTAGATAAAGTATCGCCTTCTTTGCGTTTACAATCTCCTTTAATTGAAATTCCACAAAACATTAAAGTAGTAACCAGTCAGCTAATTGCAGATCAAATGGCGTTTGATATTGTTGATGGTATAACTCGTAATGTGAGCGGTACAACACGTACTGGCCATTGGGATGCGCAATATGCTAACATCTCTACTCGCGGTACCACGATACCTGCATTCCGTAATGGCATGAACATGAAAATGCCATGGGGTCCGCTTAACGAAGATGCTGCAACAATTGATAGAGTTGAATTTATCAAAGGCCCATCTGGATTTATGATGGCCAATGGTGAGCCCGGAGGTATTTATAACATCGTAACTAAAAAGCCCACTGGCGAAAACCGTAGTTCGGTTACTTTGAGTGGAGGGGGATATAATTTAGGACGTGCAGCAGTTGATCTTGATGGTAAGATTACTAAAGATGGTCGTTTATTGTATCGTTTAAATCTTGCAGCGCAGTCTAAGGGAAGCTTTAATAAATACAATTACAACGATAAATATGTTATTGCACCGGTTATCAGCTATCAAATTGACAGTGCTACATTAATCACTGCTGAATATACACATCAACATGTTGAAGCATTATCTTTAGGAAACTACAGCTTCTCTCCAAATGGATTTGGCGAATTGGATCCAAGCTTTTTTATTGGCGATCCTGCGCTAGATCCAAGTAAATTATCTGATCATAATTTAACGCTTTATTTTAACCATAAGCTAGATAACAATTGGAAAATTAACGGTCAGATTGCCTATGTGAATTACGGTTTAAAGGGCGGTTCAACGTGGTTAAGTTCAATGAAAGAAAACGGTGATATTGTTAGATATTACAATTTGAGTGAAGAATTGGCTATCAATAAAAATGCACAATTTAGCATCATGGGAGATATTAAAACTGGATCTATAATTAATAGATTTATGGCTGGCGTTGATATGGGTAACTTGAAAACCTGGGGAGATTTTACTAACGGTCCACAAGATATCAGAACGCAGGTAACTAAAGATAGTGAAAATGGAGTTTTTAATGTTTTTCATCCTGTTTACGGTATTCCAGCCATAAATATTCCTGTTTTTGACTATACGACTAAAAGCATTCAGTCCCGTTCTGGTGCCAATACCTATGCAACCAATCTAACTTATACAGGTGTTTATTTGCAAGATGAAATCCGTATGTTAGACGAAAAACTACGAGTAACACTTGCAGGCCGCTTTACCCATGCGGTAACTGTTGGTAAAACTCTAGCCGCGCAAGTATCTGATAACGTGTTCAGTCCTCGCATTGGACTAAGTTATTCTATTATGAAAGACTTTTCAGTTTATTCCCTATATGATCAGAGTTTTTTACCTGTATCAGGACAAGATTATCTTGGTAGGGCTTTTAAACCAGTTAGAGGTAATAATATTGAACTAGGCCTAAAAAAGGACTTGTTTGATGGGAAGTGGAGCGCAACGCTTGCTGCCTACAAAATTACAAAAGAAAATGTGCTAACAGCAGATCTTGATCAAACACATATTGATGAATACAAAAAACTTAATCCAAATAGTGCAGCAAATCCGAGTTTACAAATACAACTTGGTCAGATAAAATCAAAAGGGATTGAGCTTGATATAGCAGGAGAAATTGTTAAAGATCTTAATCTGATTTTGAATTATGCTTATACAGATGCAAAAGTTAGTAAAGATGCTAATACATCAATTATTGGAAATCCAATTCCAAATTCTGTAAAGCACATTACTAATGGTTGGTTATCATACCGTTTTAAAGATGAAAGTTCATTCTTAAATGGCTTTGGCTTAACTGGTGGATATCAGATTCAGCTTGATAGAAATGCTGGTTCAAATGCAGTATCTTTAAAATTGCCTAGCTATTATCGCTTTGACGCAGGTGTTTCCTATGAAAAAGGTAAGGTTAGACTTGCGGCTTTAGTAAATAATTTGTTAGATCGCAAGCTACTTACTCAAGGGTCTTACACAGCTAAAACTGCAAGTATGCCAGCTAATTCGGTGGGGTATTATACTTACATTTATGAAGTTCCTAGAAATGCAAGGGTTACCTTAACCTACATGTTTAAGTAGAAAGCGTAATTAAAAGTATTATAATCAGGCCGGGAGCAATCCCGGCCTTTTTTATACCAAATATTTCCCCACGCAAAAGGTCTGCATGGCGTTTTAAAAACGAATGGTCTGCAATAAGGCCTGGCATTTGTGCCCTAAAAAATCTTTACCCGCAGAAAAAATAACAAGGCAAACGAATGCAGCCTTAGAACAGATCATCCGTTTTTTTACAAAAATATTGGCCTGTCAAGTTTAATCGCAATCCTGTGCGCCGCATTCATCAAACCCACATGACTATACGCTTGCGGAAAATTCCCCCACTGACTGCCATCAACCTCATCCACATCCTCACTAAACAACTGCAAATGGTTACCATATTGAATCAAAGATTCAAACTCCCTCATCGCATCATTCAACCTACCCACGCAAGCCAAAGCCTCCACATACCAAAATGCACAAATTAAAAACGTAGTTTTTGGCTTACCAAAATCATCGCTATGCTTATAACGGTAAAACAATCCGTTTGCACCCTTCAATTCAGCTTCCAGCGCTTTCAAATGATCCTTAGCCCGGTCAGAAGCCGGATCAAGATAATTCATCAATATCAATTGCAAAGTGCTGGCATCCAAATGCGGACTACCAACAGCATGGTTGTACACCTTGCGTACCGGGTCATAACAATCCTCAATATGCTTCGCGGCCCTCTCAATTAAGCTTTGTGCCCGTTGCTCAAACTCCGCATTACCAATAGTCTTTGCCATTTTTAACGCTGCATTCGCACCCGCCCATTGAAAAAGGTTCGTGTAACAATGCGTGTTGGCAATATTCCTGAACTCCCAAATCCCCGCGTCTTTCTCATCAATCGTCATCTCTATCTTTTTCAGCAAGTAATCCAGCCAGCTCGAAGAATCCTGCCGCTCATCAAAAATAAAGCGCGTATCATGGTATAAGGGTAGCATAGAAATCAACACTTGCCCGTAAATATCATTCTGTATGTGCTCATAAGCCTGGTTACCAATCCTAACCGGTTGCTCACCCAGGTATCCCTTTACGTTCTCCAATATTTTTTCCGTCAAGATCCGTTCACCACCAATCCCAAATAAAGGCTGATAACGCGTATCATCCCTAAAAGAAATGTCCGTAACATAACTAAAATACCGCTCCATCTCCTCAAAATGACCAATATGGTTTAGCGAGTTGATTACATAATATGTATCCCGCATCCAGCAGTAGCGGTAGTCCCAGTTTCTGGTGCTGCCAATAGATTCAGGTAAACTCGTGGTACTGGCCGCAATAATAGCTCCTGTATCCTCATACTGGTGAATTTTAAGCACTAGCGCAGAACGGATTACCAATGGCTGATGAAAACCAGCAATGGTGGAATGCTTAATCCAGGTGCGCCAATATTTCTTGGTGTGCAATAAAAAACGTTCCGCCGTACTCTCAATAGGCGCTTCCAGTTTATAACCAAAAGTCAAAATCAAATACTTAGGCTCGTTCAGTACAAAATAGCTTTCGTCCTCCACGTAACTTAGCGAAATGTTTGTACTCAGTTGCAGGCTTTCACCAGCACCCTCATACAAAATGTGGTTACTCCCGCGGCTCGCCTCCAGTTTAGTCTCCCCATAATTGTATACAGGTTTACACTTCACCCTAATCCGTGGATTGCCGCTTAGGGCCTCAATCTTCCTGATCAACATCAAAGGCTTATAGTAGCGCTCATATTGGTAAAATCGAGGAGCAAAATCCGTAACCCTGTATTTACCCTCCTCCGTGGTAACCTCAGTACTTAATATATTGGTATTTTCGAGATAAGCCTGTGCGCTCGTATATTCCCCTTTAGGTAAAACAGAAAACTCTCCGCCCTCAGTTCCGTCAAGCATTCCCCCAAAAACAAAAGAGCTGTCAAAACGAGGCCAGCAAAGCCAGTCTACATTCGTGTTTTTATTGATGTGTGCCAAAAAAGCGCAGTTGCCTATAATGCCAGTTTGATAGGTATGTCTATTCATTCTTGTATCTATATGATCCCTTAATAACATACGTTACAACAACAGATTACCATTTTTGTTATGGGCGGGGCTAATCTAATACCTTATATTTGCAGCATGACGGCAGAAAACATACTTGGTAATTTAAAAATTACAGCCCTAAACGAAATGCAACAGGCCGCTGTGGCCGCAAGCAGCAAAGGAAATGATGTTGTTTTACTGGCCCCAACAGGTTCCGGAAAAACCCTGGGTTTTTTATTGCCATTATTTATTAATCTGGATAAAGGGAAAAAAGGCGTTCAGGCCATTGTTTTAGTCCCATCAAGAGAACTCGCCTTACAAATAGAACAAGTATTTAAGCAAATGGGCACAGGTTTTAAAGTCAATTGCTGTTATGGTGGTCATGCCGTGCGTACAGAACGACATAACTTTGAAGAACCACCTGCATTGCTGATCGGTACGCCCGGCAGGATTGCCTACCATTTGCGCCACGAGAATTTCGACGAATCCGGCATCACAACCCTGGTGTTGGATGAATTTGACAAGGCCCTGGAGTTCGGTTTTCAGGAAGATATGGCCTACATTATTGGTAAACTACTGTCTTTAAAACAACGTATCCTTACCTCGGCCACCAAAATGGAAGAAATTCCGGCCTTTACCGGACTCAATAAAGCCATAGAGATAGATTTTCTTAAAGATGTTAAGGTAGTACCAGATTTAAAACTCAAAAAAGTAAATACCACAGCAGAAGAAAAGTTAGATACCCTGTTCCAGCTCATCTGCAAAATAGGCCATAAAACTACACTCATCTTTTGCAACCACAGAGAAACGGTAGACCGCATCAGTGATCTTTTGATTGATAAAGACCTGGTACACGATATTTTTCACGGCGGTATGGAGCAAGATGAACGCGAACGCGCCCTGCTTAAATTCAGAAACGGTAGCGTTAAAATCTTAATTACAACAGATTTGGCGGCCCGTGGCTTAGATATCCCAGAAGTAGAATACATTATTCATTACCAGTTACCCTACACAGAAGATGCGTTTCTTCACCGCAATGGTCGCACAGCGCGTATGAACGCCAAAGGTACCGCATTCCTGATGGTTGCCGAGGGCGAGAAATACCCATTCCTAAGTGACGATATGGAAGTGGAGCAGCTCAAAGGAAAATACAAAGTACCAGAAGATAGTCAATGGCAAACTTTGTATATTGCTGCGGGAAAAAAAGATAAAGTCAATAAAATTGATATTGTAGGCTTACTGCTAAAAAAAGGCGGACTGGTAAAAGAAGATGTAGGCCTCATAGAGGTAAAAGACCAAAGCTCGTACGTTGCCGTTAAACGCAACATGGTAGGTAAGGTGCTTTCTGCATTAAACGGAGAAAAAATCAAGAACAAGAAGGTTAAAATAGAAGTGTCAATGTAAAATTCTATATTAGAACAACCAGAATAAACTTAGCATTTACTACTTAAAACTCAATATGAGCAATAACGATATATTTAAAAAATTACGTGTAGCACTCGAGCTGACGAACGATGACATCATCAAAATTGCAAATCTCGTAGGCTTTAAAATTACTAAAAGTGAACTCGGTGATATTTTCCGGAGTGAAGATCATCCGAATTTTAAGAAGTGTGGAGATCAAATCCTGCGGAATTTTTTAAACGGTTTGGTGATCTATAAAAGAGGTCCAAGACCCGAAAAAGAGAAATAGCCACATGCAGCGTTGCGGTGCATTCAGATTTTTAATTCTATTTACCGTTTTGCTGCTGCCCCTGTTTCATCCGGCATCGGCACAAATTGTTGTGCTCGATACCGTAAAAATTAACGCTGCTACCGGTAAACGCAATATTGGTAGTCCCAAAATGGGCGTAGAGCAGCTCAACCTCAGCGAAATCAGGAATATTCCCATACTGCTTGGAGAACGCGATGTGATGAAAACCCTTCAACTGTTGCCCGGTGTAAAATCAGGAAACGAAGGCAATGGGGGCTTTTTTGTAAGGGGTGGCGGGGCAGACCAGAATATGATCCTGCTAGACGATGCCCCAATTTACAACGCCTCACACCTCATGGGCTTCTTTTCCGTTTTCAATTCAGACGCTCTTAAAAACGTAACGCTATATAAAAGCGGCATGCCCGCCCAATATGGCGGAGCACTGTCTTCCGTACTCGATGTTAAAATGAACGATGGCAACAACCAGCGCTATGCATTTAGCGGAGGCATAGGTTTAATCTCCGCACGCCTAAATGCCGAAGGCCCTATTATAAAAGACCGTTCCTCATTTTTAGTTTCTGTCCGCAGAACCTATGCTGATGCCTTCCTCAAATTAGCTTCAGATACCAACCTCAATGCTTCCAGGCTGTATTTTTATGATGTCAATGCAAAGGTCAATTACCTGTTCAATGCGCGTAACCGGCTGTACATCTCCCTGTATATTGGTAAAGATGTACTGGCTTCTCCAGAATATGCCGATGTAAACTGGGGAAACGCAACCTCCACCTTAAGGTGGAACCATATCTTCAATACAGAACTTGTATCCAATGCTTCGCTCATCTTTAGCAATTACAATTACCGCATACAAAACAGCACCCAGCAAAGTTCCATGACGCTCTTTTCCCAGATCAGGGACTGGAATTATAAACAAGACTTCCAATGGTATGCCAATACCAAAAATACGTTCAATTTTGGCTTCAATGCCATCTACCATACCATAAAACCCGGCGAAGTAGAAACAGATGGCAATACCATTTTAAAATCACAGAAACTTCAGGACAGGTATTCTTTAGAGAACGCCGTGTATGGAAGCAATACCTGGAAACCCTCTAATCACTTTAGTCTTACCTATGGGCTTCGTATTTCCGCTTTTAGCATTCTCGGAAAAGGAGATTACTATACGCTCAATGCCGCAAATGAAGTCATAGAAACCAAAACCTATAAAAGCAGGGAAGTGGTTAAGACCTATGCCAACCTGGAGCCCCGTCTTGCTGCGGCATTAGCACTTAATGCAAGTTCTTCAGTTAAAATTTCTTATGTTCGTAATGTGCAAAACCTTCACCTCATCGCCAATTCAAACTCGTCCTCTCCGGCCGATCGCTGGGTAGCGAGTACCAATATCATAAAGCCCGAAATTAGCAACCAGGTTTCTCTGGGTTACTATCGTGACCTGCTTAGCCAGGCTTATGAACTTACAGTAGAGAGTTACTATAAGAAGCTGCAAAACCAGATCGATTACAGCAATGAAGGTGATGTGTTTACCAATAAGCCTATAGAAACCCAACTTCATTTTGGCAAAGGCAGGGCCTATGGCATCGAATTCCTATTCAAAAAGAAAACAGGCCGCCTTACCGGATGGCTGGGGTATACCCTGTCAAAATCAGAGCGTAATATTGCCGGAATCAACAATGGCCAATGGTACAATGCCCGTCAGGACCGCACACATGATATTGCTGTGGTCGGGATGTATAAGCTGGATAAAAAATGGACAGTTTCCGCCAATTGGGTATACGCCACGGGCAGCGCAGTAACCTGGCCCAATGCAAAGTACAAGGTGTTTAGTCAGGTTTATTATTATTACGATGCACGTAATGCAGACAGAATGTCGGCATACCATCGGCTAGATCTTGGTGCTACCCGCATTTTGCAGCAAAGCAGCAAGTTTTCGTCAGAACTTAACTTTAGCCTCTATAATGCCTATGCAAGGCAAAATGCTTATCAAATTAACTTTAGGTCTGGTCAAAATGATACCAATACCACCGAGGCCGTACAAACTACGCTGTTCAAAATCGTTCCTTCCGTAACTTACAATTTCAGGTTTTAGTTATGACGCGGGTCAGAAAAACTTTCAGCTTTATAGTGCTTTCCCTGTCCCTATTTTGTTTAATCGCTTGCGAGAAAGTAGTCAGCCTGGATTTAAAAAGTATCCCTCCCAAATATGTCATTGAAGGGGTAGTTACCAATGAAACCGGAAGGTCAAGGATCAAAATCAGCAGTACCAAAGATTTTACAAGCAACAATGAATTTACCGGTATAACCGGGGCAAGTGTAAAGGTAGAGAACAGGGGCGTTACCTATACTTTTAGAGACGCCGGTGCTGGTGTATATCAGCACAACACGTTCCGCGGCACACAAGGCCAAACCTATTTGCTTACCGTTACGGTAGATCAGCAAAGCTTTACCGCAAGCAGTACCATGCCTGTTGCTGCAGCCTTTCAGGATTTATATCTCACAAAGGGTAATTTTGCGCCAACACGTACCGTGCTTAATGTCCGCTATGCGGATATGCTGGAAACCAAAAACTATTACTGGTTTCAGCAGTACGTCAATGGAATAGAACAAGCCGCATATGGGCTGGTTAACGATGAATTTTCGGAAGGGCAGGAAATTGTAGCCAGCATGCTTTTTGAAAATACTACAGAAGACCACAGTAAAGATTTCAAAAGCGGCGACCGTTTAACGGTTGAAATGCATTGTATCGAGGCGCCTTTTTATAGTTATCTGTATGGTTTGTACGCTGCTACAGGTTTTGCTTATGGCAGCCAGTCCAGCAATCCCCAAAGTAACCTAAGCGGCGGGGCATTGGGTTATTTTAGTGCCCATACCACACAACGTAAATTCGTAGTGATTCCATAAAATTTGTTATTTTCGCATAAGTACCTACAGCAATATATTGAAATATATCAACCTGATTTTTGCCTTTAGCCTGCTTTGCGCTGCCAGTGCACATGCACAGGGATATAAGGTTACCGGCAGCATCCGCGATTCCCTGAATAAGGTAGTGGCCGGTGCAAAGGTGGAACTAATTTCAGGTCAGGATACCCTCCTAAAAGAAGCAGATTACCGGGGAAAGTTTAACATTTCCGGCTTTAACCGCAGAATGTTTTCCATTACCATCAACACCATCGGCTATATGCCTTACAGCCGCATGTACGAAATTCCTGAAAACCAGTTTAGCATCAGTTTGCCCAATATCATTTTGGAAAAAGATGCCAATACCCTTAAAGAAGTTATCATTAATGGCCAGGTTGTACCCATCAGGTTAATGAAGGATACCATTGAATACAATGCGGCGGCCTACCTGGTGCTGGAAAATGACAGGGTAGAAGATTTGCTGCGGCAACTGCCGGGCATCTCTATAGACAGGGATGGAAAAGTAATTGCAATGGGAAGGGTGATGAACAAACTGCGCATCAACGGAGAGGATTTTTTCACCAATAGTGTTAAAGACTTTGTCAGTCAGCTGCCCGCCGATATGATTGCCAAGCTGCAGGTGATTAACGATTACGGAGATGAAGCCAATTTTACGGGCATTAAAACCGGCTCGCCAGAAAAGATGCTCAACCTGGTCACCAAACCCGGAAGAAACAAAGGTAATTTCGGAAATACTTCTGCCAGTGCCGGTACCAATGAGCGTTATGGCTTACAGGCCAATGGTAACCTCTGGCGCGAAAAGAAGCAAATCGGTATCAAGGGGAATGCGCTCAGTACAAACGGGGCAGGGGGTATCAACCGCACCATCTCTACAGGAATCAATTACCGCGATAAAATCTCAGAAGAACTTACCGGTAGTATCGCCTATAACTTTGATAACCTCAGCAATAAAAACCACCAGCTGGAGGTCATAGAAACCATTACCAATCAGGGGAGTATTTTCAATACCAATGATTATTCTCAAAATACAAAAAGCAACAAACACAATCTCAACTGGAATGTACAATCTGTTGGTAAAACTAATTTCCTGCAGGCAGGTGTAACGGGGTCATTCTTAAACAGCAAAGACGAATATACGGCCAGTTCCCTGCAAACTGGTTTAACCAAACAAGGCAGACAAGAAATTGCCAACCTCAACAATACTGAGATCTACAACCCCGAGTTTAATGCCAATTTTGCTTTTGCACACAAAATGGAAAAGCCGGGTAGAAACATTTCTTTTGGTTTCACGGCAAAAAATGGAAGGGGAGATACAGACGAAGACCTGGATAACCATACCAGATATTTCGTTTCTTCTGTATTGCTTAAAGATTCTATATTAAACCGCCTGGTTGATACGAGGAACGTTACCCGTAACCTGGGGGCCAGCTTCAGGTTTAGTGAACCTTTTTATCGTAAAGATTCCCTGGCCAGCATGAACCTGGATTTTTATTATAATTTTGCTTTGGAGGCAAATGACAATGACCTGGTTACAAGGGTCAACAATTTCAGTACAAATGGCCTTATCGTAGATTCCCTGAGTACAGTGTATACCTCACGTTTTACTTCACATCTTTTTGGCCTCAATTTCCGGTATGGTTCCCAAACCCTTAGCTATAGCCTTGGCCTCAGCGGACAGCCCAACTTGCTTACCGTTCAAAATGAACGTCCGCAAAGCCAAATCCGCCATGTAGGGTTCAATTTGGCACCCATAGCCAACATCAGCTATAATTTAAATGAACGCACCAGTTTAACTCTTGTATATACTGGTAACAGTGTTGCGCCAACTTTTATGCAGTTGCAGCCCGTTCCCAATACCCGTAACCTGCAAAATGTGCTCATTGGTAACCCCAATTTGCGCTCCACCTTCAGCAATACGGTTAATTTATCTTACCAAAATACAAATCCAGAAAATGGTCGTGCCATCATGTATGGCGTTAATGGTAATGTTGTAAGGGGCCAAATTGTAAGCAATGTCATTGTAGTAGAAGATAAGTTGAAAAGTTTAAAGCGGGAAACCAGGCTTACCAATGCCAACGGCAATTATAGTGTGGATGGTTTATACTCCTGGTCTATGCCTTTTGTACACAACCAGTATAACCTGGAATTCCGAGGCACCATTGGCATTGCCAATTCCGTGTCCTATACCGATAACATCAAAACCGATAATGAGGGTTTTAACCTTTCACAGGCGGCCATGTTGCGGATGAACCTGAAGGGTTTTACGCTGGGCGGGGATGCCAATTACAGTTATTCCAGTAACAGGTATTCTATTGCGCTGCAAAACCTTAAAAACATTCAAATCTGGGAATTTAACCTCAATGCCAAAGTATTCATCAACCGCACGCTTATTCTAGGTCTAGATGGCTCCAAACGGATCAATCAGGGTTATGCATTTGATGCCGCGAATCCACTGTTGCTGAATGCCAGCATTCAGAAATCCTTCTTAAAAAGGCAGCAAGCCACCATAAAACTTCAGGCTTATGATTTGCTCAATCAAGGAAACTCACTGGTAAGAAGTGTGTTTGATAATACCATCGTAGATAGCCGGAGCAACCAGATCACGCGTTACTTTCAGTTGAGCTTTAACATCAACCTACAGCAATTTGGTTTTTAAATAAAAAATCCCGCTGCAATTGCTTGCAGCGGGATTTTTGTATCAATTTCTATTTCGTTACTTTTTTCTTACCAGGACTCTTGTTTTCTACAACAATCTGGTCTTTCTCCTTATCGTAAGAGATTTCCAAAATGTCCCCTTCGGCAATTTCGCCTTTAAGGATCTCCTCCGCAATCGGATCTTCCAGGTACTTCTGGATCGCTCTTTTAAGCGGACGTGCACCAAAAGCACTGTCAAAACCTTTCTCTGCAATAAATTCTTTCGCAGTGTCAGTCAGCTTAATTTCATAACCCAGGTTATGAACACGGCCAAATAAAGATTTCAGTTCAATGTCAATGATTCTAAAGATTTCCTCTTTACCTAAGGTATTAAACACCACCACATCATCTACACGGTTCAAGAACTCTGGTGCAAAAGCACGTTTCAAAGCACTTTCAATTACACCTTTAGAATGCGCGTCTACCTGGTTGGTTTTAGCAGCAGTAGAGAATCCCACACCTTGTCCAAAATCTTTCAACTGGCGTGCACCAATGTTAGAAGTCATGATGATGATGGTATTTCTAAAATCTACCTTACGTCCCAAACTGTCGGTCAGTTGTCCTTCATCCAATACCTGTAAAAGGATATTGAATACATCAGGGTGAGCTTTCTCAATCTCATCCAAAAGGATTACAGCATAAGGCTTACGACGAACTTTTTCAGTCAGCTGTCCACCTTCTTCATAACCCACATATCCCGGAGGCGCACCCACTAGACGTGATACGGCAAATTTCTCCATGTACTCACTCATGTCAATCTGGATCAGTGAATCATCACTGTCAAACATAAACCTGGCAAGCTCTTTAGCCAATTCCGTTTTACCAACACCGGTAGGACCTAAGAAGATAAAGGAACCAATTGGTTTCTTAGGATCTTTTAATCCCGCTCTGGTACGTTGAATCGCTTTGGTCAGTTTTTTAATCGCATCGTCCTGGCCAATAATTTTCTCGGCAACCGTATCATACATGTTCAGCAGTTTCGCACTGTCTGTTTGTCCAACACGTTGCAAAGGAATTCCGGTCATCATTGATACCACTTCGGCAACGTTGTCTTCAGAAACTTCATAACGCTTGGTTTTAGTTTCTGCTTCCCACTCTGCCTTAGCACGGTCAAGCTGCTCTAAAAGGTTCTTTTCAGTATCCCTTAATTTTGCAGCCTCTTCGTATTTCTGACTTTTAACAACTTTGTTTTTTTCAACTTTAATGTCTTCAATTTTCTTCTCAATATCAATAATGTTCTCAGGAACATGGATATTGGTCAAGTGTACCCTTGAACCCGCTTCATCAAGCGCATCAATTGCTTTATCCGGAAGAAACCTGTCGGTAATATACCTCGAAGTCAGTGCCACACAAGCAGCAATCGCTTCATCAGTATAAGTCACCCCATGGTGCTCTTCGTATTTTTCTTTAATGCGGTTCAAAATTTCAATGGTTTCATCCGGTGTAGCCGGCTCAATCATTACCTTTTGGAAACGACGATCTAAAGCACCATCTTTTTCAATGTACTGACGGTATTCGTCAAGCGTAGTCGCCCCGATGCATTGGATCTCTCCACGTGCAAGCGCAGGTTTAAACATGTTCGAAGCATCCAATGATCCAGATGCGCCACCAGCACCAACAATGGTATGGATCTCATCAATAAACAAGATCACATCCGTAGATTTCTCCAGCTCGTTCATTACGGCTTTCATACGCTCTTCAAACTGTCCGCGGTACTTGGTTCCTGCAACTAAAGAAGCAAGATCTAAAGTAACCACACGTTTGTTGAACAATACCCTGGAAACCTTACGTTGTACAATGCGCAGTGCAAGACCTTCAGCAATGGCAGATTTACCTACACCCGGTTCTCCAATTAAAATAGGGTTGTTCTTTTTACGACGGGAAAGAATTTGCGATACACGCTCAATTTCTTTCTCTCGGCCAACAATCGGATCCAGCTTTCCTTCTTCAGCAGCCTTGGTCAGGTCCCTGCCAAAATTATCCAGTACGGGTGTCTTAGATTTAATATCTGAAACTTTTTTAGGACTGCTGAAAGATTCCTCTTCGCGGTAGTCGTCATCACCGCCTGTAGAGGCACTGTTTTCGACGTCGTCCCTAAAACCATTTTTATTCATTTCAACCTCCTGTTTAAAGGTTTCATAATTGATGCTGAACTGCATTAAAATCTGAGAAGCGATGTTATCGTCATCACGCAGAATAGACAACAACAAATGCTCAGTTCCAATCAGGTCGCTTTTAAAAATCTTTGCTTCCAGATAGGTAATTTTTAATACTTTTTCAGCTTGTTTGGTCAATGGGATATTGCCCAGATTAACCGTAACACTGGACGTTCCTCTAACTGCATCCTCAATAGAACGGCGAAGTTTTGAAGTATCAACGCCCAACGATCTTAATATTTTGATGGCCATACCATCGCCTTCGCGAATAAGACCCAACAAAAGATGTTCTGCGCCAATATAATCGTGACCTAATCTCAGGGCTTCTTCCCTGCTAAACGAGATCACATCTTTTACTTGTGGTGAAAATTTAGCTTCCATATATAACCTTTCTAAAAACCGGAATGTCCTAAACTATAAAATTGTTTATAAATATACGATTCCAGTCAACATATTTTATCAACAATTACGCCATATGCCATAGAATGGTTCTCAGGCATGCCGTAATTTCACAAATGTTTACTGAATGCTGACGGAAATTAAAGACTGCAAATCAGCAGGTTTCATTTATTTAAACTGTAATTAAATCCTTTGAACGGGCTTCCCGCACAGGTTCATCCCTATATTTCCACCTTTTGTATTTTTCAGGTCACAAAAATTAATCCTGTCTTCAACTGTCAAAACTGGTGAAGCGAAACAGAATCTCTGCCATTTTGGTAGTTATTTTTTTTCTTTACAAATAAAATGTTACAATTCCTGTCCGGCTGTTTTCACAAATATTATATTTGTGGCTCACCATCGGTTTTATACAGGAGTACAGGATCAGCCTATAAACCCTTAATCACCGAATTTTAAACTAAACTAATGAAACAAGGATTATTAATTGACATGGATGGTGTCATATACAGTGGCGAAGCATTAATATTTGGAGCCGATAAATTTATTAAGGGCCTAATTGACAATAAAATTCCTTTTGCCTTTATGACCAACAACAGCCAGAGGACCAGTCTGGAAGTGGTAAGGAAATTAAAAAGCCTTGGTATTAAAGTTGATGCCAGTCACGTATATACCAGTGCAATGGCTACAGCAAAATTTCTGGCCGATCAAAGTCCTAACGGTACAGCCTATGTACTGGGCGAAGGTGGCCTGCTGAGCTCTTTGCACGATCATGGTATTACCCTGGTCAATACAGATCCTGAATTTGTAGTACTGGGTGAAGGACGGAATTTTACACTGGAAATGGTACAGCGTGCCGTAGATATGATCCTTGCAGGTGCAAAGTTCATCACCACCAACAGAGATCCTTCACCTAAAAAGCCGGGATGGAATAACCTTGGTATAGCCGCTACAACAGCTATGATTGAAGAAGCGACTGGTATCAAGGCCTTTGTTACTGGTAAGCCCAGTCCGGTTATGATGCGTTCTGCCAGAAAGTTTCTTGGTCTGGAAACCAGCGAAACTACAGTCATCGGCGATACCATGGAAACCGATATCCAGGGCGGCGTACAAATGGGTTATAAAACCATCCTTGTGCTGTCTGGAATTTCAACTAAAGACACCTTGGGGCAATATGCTTTTAAACCAGATTTAATCGCCAGCTCTGTAGATGAAATCAAATTTCCACTGGTTTGGTGGTAAGTTTAAAAGCCCTATTTTTGTAGTTAATTAAAAGTAATAAATGGACGAAAAAATAATCTTTTCGATGGCGGGTGTAAACAAGATTTACCCCCCTCAGAAACAAGTTTTAAAAAACATATACCTCTCATTCTTTTACGGTGCTAAAATCGGTGTCATCGGTTTAAATGGATCGGGAAAGTCATCTGTACTCAAAATTATTGCAGGTATTGATAAGGCTTTCCAGGGCGAAGTGGTTTTCTCTCCGGGTTATACCGTTGGTTACCTTGCGCAGGAGCCGGAACTGGACGAAAATAAAACCGTTCGGGAAGTTGTAGAAGAAGGTGTGGCAGAAATTACTGCCATCCTAAAAGAGTACGAAGCCATAAACGAGCAGTTCGGTTTACCTGAAGTATATGAAGATGCGGATGCCATGGACAAACTGATGGCAAAACAGGGAGAGTTGCAGGATAAGATTGATGCCACCAATGCCTGGGAACTGGATACCAAACTGGAGCGTGCAATGGATGCTTTGCGCTGCCCAGATCCGGAGACCAAAATTGGTGTGCTGTCTGGTGGTGAACGTCGCAGGGTGGCCATGTGCCGTTTGTTGTTGCAAGAACCTGATGTGCTATTGCTGGATGAGCCAACCAATCACCTTGATGCGGAGAGCATCGACTGGTTAGAGCAATTTTTAAAAGAATACAAGGGAACTGTAATTGCAGTAACGCACGACAGGTACTTCCTGGATAATGTTGCAGGCTGGATTCTTGAACTTGACCGTGGTGAAGGTATTCCATGGAAAGGAAATTATTCGTCCTGGTTAGATCAAAAAGCCAAACGCCTGTCTCAAGAAGAGAAAACAGAGAGCAAACGCCAGAAAACCCTGGAACGCGAGCTGGAGTGGGTGCGTATGGCACCAAAAGCGAGACATGCCAAATCTAAGGCCCGTCTTTCAAATTACGATAAGTTAGCTTCTGAGGATGGTAAGGAGAGAGAAGACAAACTGGAACTTTTCATTCCTGCAGGTCCAAGACTGGGTAATGTGGTCATAGAAGCGAACAACGTAACCAAAGCTTATGGGGATAAAATCTTGTTTGAAAACCTGAGCTTCTCCTTACCTCCAGCTGGTATTGTAGGGATTATTGGTCCAAACGGTGCGGGTAAAACCACCTTGTTCCGCCTCATCACAGAACAGGAAACACCAGATGAAGGTACCTTCAGGGTAGGGGAAACGGTTGCGCTGGGTTATGTAGACCAGATGCACAATGACCTCGATCCGGAGAAAACAGTTTATGAAAATATTACCGACGGACTGGACAACATTATGCTGGGCAATAAAGCTTCCAATGGTCGTGCCTATGTATCCAAGTTCAACTTTAACGGAGGTGACCAGCAGAAAAAAGTTGGTGTGCTTTCTGGTGGAGAACGCAACCGGGTACACCTGGCCATTACGCTTAAAAAAGGAGCAAACGTATTGCTGCTGGATGAGCCGACCAATGATATCGACGTAAATACTTTAAGGGCTTTGGAAGAGGCGTTGGAGAACTTTGGTGGATGTGCCGTTGTGATTAGTCACGACAGGTGGTTCCTTGACCGCATCTGTACGCATATCCTGGCCTTTGAAGGCAATTCTCAGGTCTACTTCTTTGAAGGTAATTACAGTGATTATGAGGAGAACCGTAAAAAACGCCTTGGCGATGTAACACCTCACAGAATTAAATATAAAAAACTAGGATAATTCTTTTTTAGCGGCTGATGATAACTGTCAGCCGCTAAAATAATTTCATTTGTGCCTGTGGCACTTCAAATAAACCAGAGTTTAGTATAATCCTTTGTTCATTGAGCTTGTTTAACCTGCAATGCAGTTTAAAGGTATCCCTAATCATTTGTGCAATATTGCCTTCCCCGCGCATCCTGTCGCCAAACCTGCTGTCATTAACTTTTCCTCCATGACAGCTCTGGATCATATGCCATACTTTATCAAAGCGGTCGGGAAAATTCTTCCTTAACCAGTCTTCAAAAATTCCGGCTATCGCCCCGTTTAAGCGTACTATAGTATAACCTGCAGAAACAGCGCCACAACCAGCTATCGTTTTCAAAATCTGCGGAATTTCATGGTCGCTCAGTCCTGGCACCAATGGGGCTACCATTACCCCCGTGGGAATGCCGGCCTTACTCAATTCTTCTACTACCTTTAACCTTTGTCTGGCCGTAGTAGTACGGGGTTCCATCTGGAGCCTTAATTTTTCGTTCAAACTGTTAATGGAAACGTAGACCATGCATAAATTCAGTTTAGCCATCTCCTGTAAAAGGTCAAGGTCACGCAATACCAGTGAATTTTTGGTAATCATGCCAATCGGCTGTTTGTAAGCCAATGCAATCTCCAGCAGTTGCCTGGTAATTTTAAACTGCCGTTCTGCAGGCTGGTAACAATCTGTATTGCCAGAGAGGGAAATGGTTTCTGCATTCCAGCCTTTACGCTCCAAAAATTTCTTGAACAGTTCTGGTGCTTCCTTTTTAACAATGATCTTTTGCTCAAAATCCATCCCCGCACTAAAGCCCCAGTATTCATGCGCATTGCGCGCATAACAATACGTACAGCCATGTTCGCAACCCTGGTACGGATTTAAGGAATACGCCATGCCTACATCAGGACTTTCCACTTTATTGACAATAGATTTTGACTGTCCGAAGATAAACTTCGTTTTATGATCCGTTTCTTCCCAATCGTCAATACCTTCAACATGCTCTTTCAAGTAGTCGTTTTTGGCAAAGCGGTTATTCGGGTTAAACTGCGCACCTCTGCCTTTAAAATATAGGTTTGCTTTTTCAGGATGATCTTCAGGGTTACCTTGCTCTGTTTGCATAAACAAATATGCTAATAAAATTAGCAATCCTGCAAGGGCAACTTATCCACATCAAGGCTTATCTTGCCTTCAGCGGTATATAATCCATAGGCACCAGGTCGGCAATCTTTTCCCAGGCCCAGAACCCTTCGTACAGTAAAGACTGGGGTTCGTAAGTTCCACCATTGGCAAAGAAATGTACGGGGCCTTTTAGCATTTTAATCACCGAAATCTGGTAGTTTGGTACATCTAGTGGGCGCATTACTGAATGACCAGAGCGGTTGGTATAATCCACTGTTTCCCTTTCACCAGTGTACATCACATACAAGTCGTCTTTATAATTGATGGTTTTAAGGTTCTGGTACTGCTGTGTCACCAGGGTATCCGTCAGCACATCCCCACGGTTTAAAGTAGGGATGTCTTTAGGCATGTTTTTAATCTGCGTCCACAGGTTCAGCGAATCGTTAAAGGCAGAACCTAGCCGGATAACCCCATGCATGGACTTCATGAAACGCCTGATGTTGGTGTTGATGAGCGTATCAGGTGGCCGGTTGGGATTTTTAATCTTAATCAGTTTATGTAATATGAAGCCTTCTTCTTTGGTAGTACCCCTATATAAAGCTTTAAAAAATTGCTGCGAAGAGCCATAATACGCTACTTCCCGGTTCAGCATCCATTCTTTCTTTTTGGCCTTTGAGCCTTTTAAATCTTCAAAATTGGGCAGCCCCGAATAAAAGATGATCCTCGTATTGTAATTGTATTCAAATTGCTGCAGCATGTACTTGAGCCGATAACCGAGGGCCCTGTTTTCAATGATCAGAAACTCATTGCTCTGCACATTCAGCGTATTGGAGTTTTTGTCAAATTTCACATATAAAACTTGCGGGTTCAGGAGTTTACATTTGGCGGCATTCGGCGTTTTACCAATAAAATACTCTTTAAACAAGTTGATATATTTCTCCCGGTTGGGGTCGGCCTGGATCACCACTTCTTTAAGGGTAATGGTGTTCTCCGACAACACCAGGGTTACCGTAGCCGATTTGTCTGAAAGGATTACATTTTTAGTAAAAGGAAGGTAGCCCATCATTTCCACCAACAGATTGTAATTGCCGGGTTTAAGATTAGGCAAAACAAATTTCCCATTGTTATCCGTTACCGTTGCAAGTTTATAACCGCTCAGGTAAACCCCCGCACCGGGCAATGTTTCGCCTTTTTTATCACGTACTTCACCGCTAATGCTCAATCCGGCCTGCCCATAAACAAAGGCGCAGCAAAACAGCATGATACAGCAGGCAAACAGAGATTTAAACATTGCACTAAAGTATAAAAAAAAAGCCCTTTAAAAGGGCTTTAACAATATTTAACATTAAATTTTATGCTGGTTTAGCTAGCTTATTCAGCCGTAACACCCAGGCCTTTCATTACCACATCACTCACACCAGTAGAAGAGTAACCTCCATCATGGAATAAGTTCTGCATGGTCACCATCCTGGTTAAGTCTGAGAATAAAGTTACACAGTAATCTGCGCAAGATTCTGCATCAGCATTACCCAGTGGGGCAATAGAGTCCGCGTAATCGTAGAAATCACCAAAACCTTTAATACCAGTACCGGCAGTAGTTTTAGTGGGCGATTGAGAAACCGTATTGATCCTTACTTTTTTCTCTAAACCATAGTGGTAACCAAAACTGCGGGCAATAGATTCCAGCATTGCTTTGATGTCAGCCATGTCCGTATAAAAAGGATAAGTTCTTTGTGCAGCCATATAACTTAAAGCAACCACACTACCACCCTCGGCAATAGCATCCAGTTTTTTAGCTACGGCAAGCATTTTATGAAACGACAATGCCGAAACATCAATACCTTTCATGAAATAATCGTAGTTAGATTCTGTATATGGAATTTTTTTGCGGATGTTAACGCTCATTCCAATAGAGTGCAAAACGAAATCAATCTTACCGCCTAATATTTCCTGAGATTGGGTAAACAAGTTAGCCAGCTCATCCACGTTGGTGGCATCTGCAGGAATGATTTGTGAACCGGTTTTTTCTGCCAGTGCATTAATTTCTCCCATACGCATAGCTATAGGTGCATTCGTTAATACAAACGTTGCGCCCTCTTCATGTGCTTTTTCCGCTACTTTCCAGGCAATAGAGTTTTGATCTAATGCACCTGTAATGATACCGCGTTTACCTTTTAATAAGTTATACATAGTTAATATTTTTTATTTTCAAAAACCTGCCGAAGGTAGCAAATAATTTTTATAACCCTAGCAGTGCCTTAGCATTTTGCAGCGCAGATGTAGCTGGATTTTTGCCGCTTAACATTTCCGCAATGGCAGCGATGCGCTCTTTTTTGTCCAGTTTACGAATGCCTGTAGTACTGCGCCCGCCTTCTTCATTTTTATAAACAAAGTAATGGGCGTTACCGGTGGCCGCAATTTGTGGTAAATGCGTAATGCAAACTACCTGCATATTTTGCTCCAGCTGTCCAATTACTTTACCTACACGCAAGGCGGTTTCTCCGGAAATTCCGGTGTCAATCTCGTCAAAAATCAGGGTCGGCAATGCCGTATGTTTGGCCATGATAGATTTGATGGCCAGCATTAAACGTGACAATTCTCCGCCGGAAGCTACTTTGCCGACCGGGGCAGGGGCCTGACCGCTATTGGCCGAAAACAACAGGTTGATCTGGTCCTGGCCGTCCTTGTTCAGTTCTTCCAGTTTGGCCTGCTCAATTTTTATCCTGGCATTTGGCATGCCCACTTGCAGCAAAATCTCAGCTACCTGTTCTTCTGCGGCAGCAATAGCCTGACTGCGGCTGGCAGATAATTCGGCAGCCCAGCTTTCCAGTTGTTTTTTTAACTTTTCAATATCAACTTTTAAGCGCTCAATTTCCTCATCACCGCTCAGCAGTAAACTGAGGTTGTTAGACAATTGCTCCTGAATACCGATCAGTTCAGCAATGCTTTTTACCCGGTGTTTTTGTTGCAGACTGTAAATGGTATCCAACCTGGCATTGATGGCTTCAATCCTCGAAGGGTTAAATGCGATGTCTTCTTCCAGGGCGGCAGTTTCCTCAGCGATGTCTTTAAGCTCAATCAATGTAGACCGCAGGCGTTCATTGAGGGCTTCGTAAGCCGGATTGTATTTCTCTACCGACTGTAATTGTCCGATGGCTTCTTTTAGGATGGGCAGTACCGAAGCCTCCTGCTCGCTCAGCAATTGGTACGCATTAACCAGACTTCTTTTGATGCTTTCCGCATTATTTAAGGTTTGCAGCTCAGTTTCCTGGGCCTCCTGTTCCTCTGGCTGCAGGTTGACCGTTTCCAGTTCATTGAACAGGAATTGTTCATAGTCTTGTCTGGCTCGTGCCTCTTCTGCATGAAGTACCATTGTTTTCAGCTGTTGCTGTATATTTTTGTAGTGTTTAAATTCGCTGCGGTACCGGTTCAATAATAACTGGTGATTGGACAGAGTATCTACTACAGCAAGCTGAAATCCCGGATCACTAACCTCCATGGTGGCATGCTGGGAATGGATATCAATAAGTTTTTCCCCAAGCTGTTTCATCACGGTAAGGGTTACAGGCGTATCGTTGATAAAAGCCCTGGATTTGCCGTCAATAGAAATTTCCCGGCGTAAAATGCTTTCAACCTGGAAATCCAGGTCTTGTTCTTCAAATGCTGTTTTCAGGGCTTCTGCAGCTGTTCCGCTCAGTTTAAAAAATCCCTCAATTACACATTTTTTTTCCTGGTTAAAGAAGTATTTGGTTTCTGCGCGCTGACCCAAAATTAGTGAAAGGGCCCCTAACATGATTGATTTTCCCGCTCCTGTTTCCCCTGTGATGATGTTTAAGCCTTTGTCCAGCTCAAGCTCCAGGTTGTCTATTAAGGCGTAATTGCGTATCGAAAGTTTCTGTAGCATATCCTTTGCTAAATTATGAATTTAAGCTAAGCAAAAGCTTATTTTTAAAATAATAAAGATAATTCCGGGAGATTTGGATTTTAGCGGGCCAGCTTAAGGCCTTCGTATTTACTGATGTTGGCAGGGTCAATCTCTACCAATAAATTGTAAGCCTTGATGCGGTCTTGTGCATCAGCGGTTCCCATTACGTTTACGATTTCATCTGCTTTGGAAGCAAAATAGAAATTAGGGAAAATAGAGCCTAATTTTTGCTTGTCCATTTGTTTAAGGTTGGGCAGCAAATTCAGTATATTTTTGGTGCCTTTACTTACGCTTTCCTGCATCTGGTCTAATCCGCTGTAGTGGTAGTCATAAATAAATGCCCTCAATTCATCAAAGCCCTTATTTTGCAGGTTTTCATTCAGCCAGTACCTGTTGCGAAGTCCGTCAAAAGCTTTCCAGCCCGAATTTCCACCAGTTTGGGCAATGTTCAGGATGTTTTGGGCTTTCAGGTAATAGGGGGTGCCGCTCATTTTACTAAAGCTGTCTTTATCCAATCCTATCATGGTATAGGCATAAAAGCTCAGCAGGGAACTTAAATTAGACAGGTAATTCTGATCAGAGAAATCTACCGGTTGTCCTTCGTTATAGCTAAAATCAAAGTCTTTGTCACTTAAATTCAAAATGGTACTGTAATAAGCCGTTCCGTAAACCGGTCTGCTGCTCTGAATTTGCGCCTCAGCTTTATAACCTGAGCTGCCATCCCATGCGGTTAACGTAATCACGAAATTGCAATCAATGCGTTCCTGTTGTAAATAGGTTTCTGTACTCCATTTGTTGTTGTTCAGGAAATCCCTGATGGTGGTCTGCAGGATATCAAGGTTTCTTTTATTGATGTTGGGGACCGTTGGCGCAAGGATTTGGATCCTCGCGTTCAATTCCTGCCCGTAAACGAGATTGCCCAAAAAGGCCATAAAAATTAAGAGTACAAACTTTTTCATCAAACTAACTTTAGGATCTCCTTGCAAATGTCTGCCGCAACTTCAACTTTAGACTTTACTTCAAAAACAGTCTTTTCAAACTGCTGATTAAAGATAGTGATTTTATTGGTATCTGTTTTAAATCCTGCACCTTTATCGTTCAGTGAATTCAGCACAATGAGGTCGAGGTTTTTCTTTTTCAGTTTGCCAATGGCATGTTCCTCTTCGTGTTCGGTTTCGAGCGCAAAACCCACCAGGATTTGTCCGGCAGATTTAACATTGCCCAAAGTGGCCAGGATGTCGGTCGTTTTTTTAAGTTCAACAGAAAATTCGCTTTCCTGCTTTTTAATTTTCTGCGTGGCGATGTTTACTGGGGTATAATCGGCTACAGCTGCGCTCATTACGGTAATGTCGCTGTCTTTAAATTCTTGTGTACAAGCTGCCAGCATATCCGCTGCACTGATGACATCAATTCTGCGGACAGGTTTTTTGCTTTTTTCTGCGGTTGGCCCGGTAATCAGCGTAACTTCTGCACCCAGCGCCGCAAGCTGATCGGCTATGGCAAACCCCATCTTCCCTGATGAATGGTTGCCAATAAAGCGCACGGGGTCTATGGCTTCAAAAGTCGGCCCTGCTGTAACCATCACTTTTTTACCGCTTAAAGGCAGGTTTTGGTTTAGACTTGATGTCAGGTAAGCCACAATTTCCTCTGGCTCTGCCATGCGGCCCTGGCCTTGTAATCCGCTGGCCAGTTCTCCGTCATTGGGTTCAATAATAGAATTTCCAAAACTCAGCAGGCGCGAAATGTTGTCGCGTGTACTTTGGTGTTTCCACATGTCGAGGTCCATGGCAGGAGCCAGATAAACAGGACATTTAGCTGAAAGGTAAACTGCAGTCAGGAAGTTATCACATAATCCAGTAGCCATCTTGGCAATGGTGTTTGCACTGGCAGGGGCTATGAGGATGAGGTCTGCCCACAGGGCTAATTCCACATGGTTACTCCATACCCCGCTTTCAGGATCATAATACCGGGTGTAAACGGGATTTTTAGAAAGGGTGGATAGGGTAAGGGGGGTAATAAAATGTGCTGCATCTGCAGTTAGAATTACCCTGACGTCTGCGCCAGCCTTAACCAGCAACCGTACCAATGAGGCCGATTTGTATGCCGCAATACTGCCGCAAACGCCAATGATGATTTTTTTATTGCTAAACATGATTAATGAGGTGCATTGAAATGCAATTTAACCATATTTGCTGCTATTGTTGCTCTTTTGCTGGATTTCTGTAGTAAACTTTATCGTTCAGAAATTCATCAATCGCAATCAGGCTTGGTTTAGGCATACGCTCATAGTGCTTGCTGATTTCGATTTGCTCTCTGTTTTCGAAAATCTCTTCCAGGTTATCATTTGAAGAAGCAAATTCCGCAAGTTTGCCATGCAGCTCTTCTTTAATGTTGTTAGAGATTTGGTTTGCTCTTTTAGCAATAATCACTAACGACTCGTATATGTTCTCTGTTTTCTGATCCAGGTCATTGATGTTCCTGGTCACTGTAGTATTCGGTATAACGTGTTTAGTTGTGCTCATTATTTTAAGGGTGTTGGATTCGTATTGTTAGAACTATCTTTTTTTGCATCTTTTTCCATTAATGCTTTGTATTTTTTCTCTTCGTTTGCAGTCAGTGCCATCACACGTTTGGCTTCAATAATGCCAGATTCGCTGCTTGACTTCAATCCTTTAACTTCAGCCAGGAATTTACTTTCCGGATGCGCATCTATAAATTCATTGGCATAACCAATCGCTTCATTGTAACGGTCTTCCTGACGGAATTCGTAACTGTTCTTTGCATACAGGTATTGTGATTTTACAATCAGCATATCCATTTCATCGGCGTATTTAATGTCCGGGAAATCGATCTGTGCATTTTTTAAGGCGATTACAGCCGCTTTATAGTTGGTGATGTCGTAGCCACCAAGGTCGTAATATAATTTAGCATTGTCAAACGCTTTGGTTTCCAGCTTTCCACGTAAATTTGAAATGTACTGACTGGCCAGTTCTACACGCTCGCTTTTTGGGTACAAGTTGATAAATAACTGCAATGCGTCTATCGCTTTATAAGTATTGGCCTGGTCTAGCGGAAAATCCGGTGAATCCAGATAATAGCAGTAGGCGCCCATATAACGGCATTCTTCTGCGTACTTACTGGTTGGATAGGTGTCTGCAAAGGATTTAAACTGGTACCTCGCCGTTGTATAATCTTTAAGGTAATACAGTGTTAATGCGTAATAGTAGTTTAATTCTTCGGCCTCAGCTCTGCCACGGTATTTTTGTGCAAGGTCTTCAAATAAGACCAATGCTTTGGTGTAATTCTTTTTGTTATAGAGTTTCATCGCCTCCTGGTATTTTTTGGCGACATCGTTACTCAGCCTTAGTTTTTCAAAACGGCTTTTGCAACCCGCAACAGAAAGGGCTATGATGGTGAAACTTAAGAGTAAAACGTGTTTAATTTTAAACATTGTGCAAAGATAAGTTAATAATACGATATCGTCAATTAAAAATAACAGGACGCTAAGCTATGTATTGTTCATTAATAAGGCGTGTTAAAAAAAGTTAAAAAGCGCTCGGGGGCTAATCGCCTGCTGCGTCTGCTTGTCTGGAATTTTTTCTCCGGAAGGAATTTTTTGAAGGACAAGCAGACAAGGCAGGCTCTTTAGCCCCCTCGCTTTTCCAAAAGGCCCCTCGATTTGCATATTTTCCGGAGCTCAGCTCAATGGGAGGATTCTTTTGTTCGATGCGTATTAATAGGGCATCATTTCGAAGGAGAAATCTATTTTTGAAGCACTTTGCCATTATAGTGCAGAGGCTTAATAAATATCGTTGCGGTTTGTAGGGAGGTGCTCCGTAATAAATGGTAGGAGTAGCCTAATAACAGTCATGTAACAAGCACATCAAGCTCGTTTTTTTTACCTGTTCTATACGGGCTCTATACGGGTTTTATGCGTGTTCTACCACTGTTTGTTTACAACAACCTCCCTGGAAGCTACATGTTATCTTGTACTGGTTTGGCCTTCCGGAATACAGATGGTTAAAGCGCAAAGGCTTTATCATACAGATGCAGTTTGTTGGTTGGTATATAATAGGTGACACATGTTCAGATCGGCAGGGTAGTTTTGGCAGTATTGTTTAGCACCATTTTGGGTGATCGAAAAATAAAGTGTCATTTCGACACGTCTTGTTAGCATAACAAGTTAAAAGTTGTTAAATTTGCACTGTGTTAGTGATATGGACTTATTTTTGTTTAGATCAACACGGAAGTAGACTTAAATATTTAAGGATGCTTGAGTTTTAGAGAAAAACGTTCATTTTTTTATTAAGCTTGTTAAATTTAAGCTGTTTTTAAGTTAACGAATTAAAAATTGGCTGTTTTTTGACTTAAGCTTGTTTAAAAATGGGTTTTTTGGCCTAATGTTTAATAATGTTTGGCTAAAAATTGAAATATTGCAAGTTTTGACTGTTTATTTTGCTTGAAAATGAGCTGATTTAGAGAATTCATTAAAATAAATCGTTCTTTTTTTAAAATTTATAGTGAATTGTTATTCTTTTTGTCTACTTTTGTGATGTGGTTATCGAAATCACAAATAAAACGAGAAGATTTAAAATGAAAATATAGCTACTTCGGACTCAGAAATGAGTGGTGTACAGTAGATTGAAGATAAAAACCGTTCATACAGGTTTATATTTGGTTAGAAAGGGATGGTTCTGGATGGAACATCCCTATCTTGTTTTAGGACATTTCTGATCTCAAATTCGTCACTTTATGCCAATTCTTCTATCATCTTAATGTAATTTTGGTCTACCAGTTCTTTAATGGCTTTTTTGCTTCCTTGATATATTTATATCACTATATTTGCGCATTATTATGCAAAAACGGCTAATTGCTTGCTTACTACTCTTTGCTTTGATCGGCTCCAGCTTTTCAAGGATATTGGTGTATGCAGGTTTTGAAGTCAACCAGGACTATATTGCAAAAACCCTTTGCGTAAATAAAGACAGACCCTGGATGAATTGCAATGGTAAGTGTTACCTGATGAAAAAGGTGCAGCAGGCCGAAGAGAACGAAAAGAAAGAAGCCACTAAAGATTTATTGAGTAACCTATCCATATCCTTTTTTGAGAGAACGGATGCTTTTAACTTTCAATCTCCGGTAACCGCAACGCTATTTACCACTTCTTACCCGGAATATACTTGTCACTACAGCAACTGTTTCCTGGGTTCTATCTTTCAACCACCCAAATTGGCAGCTTAATTCAAGCTTAAGGCATTTACTGCCTTCATTATTCAAAATTATTTTTTCATTCGTGTTTATGGCTTCCTCGTAGGAGCTGTATCACGTATAGTGCCCAATTTTTATGAAATTTATATTTCCTATCCTCATTTTGCTGTCGGTATTTTCTATGGCAGCTACTCCAATACACAACCACAGCCATCAGGAATCCAAAGATCCGGTATGTGGAATGTCGGTTAAAAAAGCAAATTCAAAATATCAGTCTACCTACCTGGACGTGCTCTACGATTTTTGCTCAGCCAGCTGTAAAAAGTCCTTCGATAAAAAGCCTGAACGCTATCTGAAAAAGAAATAACCTTCCGGCTAATCCTAATTATTTAACTTGATACAAACATAATGACCATAAAATATAAGAATATACAGCTTTTGCTACTTGTACCGCTCTTTATCCTTTCGGCTTGTTCTAAACAGGATGATCCTACGCCTGAATTTGATGAGAATAACCTGGCGCCTTTTTCGGTAGAATTTGACAACATTGTTGGGGACCGTACGCTTACTTTAAACAATACCACCAGTTTATACACCAATCTGGCCGGAGAAAAATTCTCCATCTCTATGCTGCAATATTTTATCAGTAATCTAAAAGTGTCGACTGCGGATGGTAAAAGTTATGCCGTAAAGCAGGACAGTAGTTATTTCTTGATTCAATCGTCAGATAAAGCAACCCGGTTTGCAAAAGTAAGGGTGCCTGAGGGTGACTACACCAAATTGACTTTCACAATTGGTGTGGACAGTTTGCGCAGTACAATGCCTATTGATAGAAGGACTGGGGTGCTGGATCCGGCCGCAGGCGGCGGCATGATGGATGGCGGAGGGATGTACTGGGGCTGGAATGCCGGGTATATCTTTTTTAAATTTGAAGGAAACTCGCCTGTCATTTCTGACGATGTGAATGGCGACCCAACGGGCAAAAAGCAGTTTAAATACCATATTGGTGGTTTCGGCGGATATTCGGCACCTACCATCAACAACATTAAAACGGTAACGATTGATTTAAACGCGGCAGGTATTGCCAGGGTAAGGAAAGGCCGCCAAAGTAATGTGCACCTTTTTGTAGATGCCATGAAGGTTTTTAACGGAACAAATGGTTTCAGCATTGCCGCACATCCTAATGCGATGTTCAGCGAATTCAGTACTAAAATTGCGGTTAATCTAACGCAGATGTTCAGTCATGACCATACCGAAAATTAGGAATGATGAATAGAAAACACCTGCTTGTCTTTTTTGCATTGGGCTTGTTTATCCTGGCCTGCAAAAAAGACAATGGGATCCAGGAAGAAATAGAGTCCTTTCTTGGTTTTCAGAAACCAGCTAATTTTCCTGATCCGGAATATAAGTTCGCCAATAATCCGGTTACCAAAGCCGGCTTTGAATTGGGCAGGGCCTTATTTTATGAACCACGGCTTTCGCGCGACAATACGATCAGCTGTGGTTCATGCCACATCCAATCTTCGGCATTTACGCAACATGGCCATGATGTAAGTCATGGCATTGACGACAGGCTGGGTACCCGAAATTCACCGCCCATCATGAACCTGGCCTGGAACAAAGCCTTTATGTGGGGCGGTGGGGTATATGATCTGGACCTGCAGCCCATTGTGCCCATCACGACGCATGAGGAAATGGACGAAAACCTGGAAAATGTGATGGCAAAGCTCCGGCTGCTGCCAAAGTATACGACCTTTTTTAAAAGTGCTTTTGGGACGGAAGAAATCAATACGGCAAGGTTGATGAAATCGCTATCGCAATTTATGCTCATGTGCATCAGCAGTAATGCTAAATATGACAAGGTGATGCGTAAGGAAGGGAATGCAGCTTTTAATGCGGAGGAGCAGGCTGGCTATACTTTATTTAAGCAAAAATGTGCTTCCTGTCATTCGGAACCTCTATTTACGGATGGTTCTTTCCGGAACAATGGCTTAAGCATTACTGCAGTGAACGATCAGGGGCTTTATACGGCTACGCTGCAGGCAACAGATCGGTATAAGTTTAAGGTTCCTTCTTTAAGGAATTTAAAGTATACAGCCCCCTATATGCACGATGGCCGGTTTTTAACATTGGCGGCAGTGCTGGAACATTACCATTCGGAAGTTCAGCTTACGCCCAATTTAGACCCTCTTTTAACCAAAAATGCGCAGCCCGGATTGGTTTTGAGCAATGACGACAGGGCAAAAATTGCCGCTTTTCTTTCCACACTGAATGATGAGGAATTCATCAAAAACACCTTACTCTCTGAACAATAATAGATATGAAGAAATTAATTATGAGCCTGGCCCTTATTTTTTTTAGTACGGTTTCCAGCTATGCCTGTGATATTTGTGGCTGTGGCGTGGGGAGTTACTACCTGGGGATTTTACCTGAATTTAATAAGCGGTTTTTAGGCCTGCGTTACCAATATAAAAACCTGCATACGCATCTTGGACCTAATGGTGAACGTACGCCAATTACTGCCGATGAAAATTATCAAAGTACAGAACTTTGGGGTGGATGGAACCTGGGCAAGCGCTTCCGGGTACTGGCTTTTGTGCCCTACAACTTTAACAGGCGAAGCAACCAGGAAGGCAATGGAACCAAAAACGGTTTGGGTGATGTTGCGGTTATGGGCTATTACAAGGTTTTTGAACAGATAGGCACGGTGAAAGATCGGCTGATGATCCAGTCGCTGTGGATTGGCGGGGGGATAAAAGTACCTACGGGAAACTATGAACCTGCAGAAAGACTGGCGGTACAGGAATCTCCAAACAACTTTCAGCTGGGTACCGCAAGTACAGACTTTACGCTGACTGCGGCATACGATATCAGGTACAACGATATGGGCCTTAACGCAAATGTGAGTTATAAAATGAATACGGAAAACAAGTACAATTACAAATACGGCAATAAATTTACCAGTAATGTATTGGCCTACTATAAATTCAGGGTGGCTAAAGTGCTGACGATTGCCCCTAATACCGGAATTTTATATGAAACAGCTAAAAAGGACCTGGAGGATAAAAAATATACGGTTGATGTATCTGGTGGTTATTCTTTATCGGCAATTGCTGGTCTAGAACTGGCGTTTAAAGGCATGTCTTTGGGCACAAATTATCAGAATGTGCGGTCGCAGGATCTTGCCGGGGGCAGGGCTTATGCGGGCAACCGTGTAATGGTGCATACTTCGGTCTCCTTTTAACGCCTTTGTCCTGTTATTTTTTTGCCACCAGGTTTTTCCTGATCCGGCTCAGTGTTTCGGGTGCAATACCTAAATAGGAAGCGATCATATTTTGTGGGATTCGTTCCAGGATTTCCGGATTTGATTCGGCAAGTTTGAGGTACTTTTCTTGTGCGGTATGGGTGATGGAACTCATCAAACGCCGTTCTTTGGTCACGATGCTGTTTTGGTAGAGCATCCGGAAATACCTGTCCATGATGGGTACACGGAGGGTCAGGTTTTCATAATCGTCATAGCTGATCAGTAGCAGTTCTGAATCTTCAATGGCATCGATATTAAAAATGGCCGGATCGCCGGAGAGGAAACTGTTGAAATCTGAAATCCACCAGCCTTCCCAACCAAAAACACTCATGTGTTCCAGGCCCTTTTCATCTACATTGTAGGTTCTAAGTAGTCCTTTAGCCACAAAGCTGAGGTGTTTGCAGACCTGACCTTCCTGCAACAGGTATTGGCGCTTCCTCAATTTTTTAGGGGTAAAAAAACTTTGTATGGTTTCTTTATCGGCCGCTGTTAGGGAAACTTTATCCTGGATGTGGTTAAAGAGTACGTCGATCATTTGGCTATTTATTAGGAACAACAAAGATAGATTTTTAAAACGCTTGATCCAGGTCAACTGTATTATTTGACGCAGGTCAAGCGCCAGGGACCTTTGCGGGACTAACTTTGTGTAAAATAAAATATCATGAATAAAATAGCTTTAGTAGTAGGATCTAGCGGGATCACCGGGAGTAATTTGGCTGAAATGTTGATTGAGCAGGGTTGGGAAACGTATGGTTTGGCGCGTAATCCAAATACAGAAAATATATTCTTGAAGCCTGTGGCGGCTGATCTTTTGGATCAGGCAAGCCTTAAAGCGGCACTGGAAAATGTGAAGCCAAACCATGTTTACATTACTACATGGATGCGAAATGATACGGAAGCGGAAAATATCAGGGTAAATGCTTTGATGGTCCGGAACCTGCTAGAAGTTTTATCTGAACATAAATCAGTAGAACATGTGGCACTGGTTACGGGACTGAAACATTATTTGGGCCCATTTGAGGCTTATGCAAAGGAAGGTTTTTTACCTGAAACTCCTTTAAGGGAAGAGCACCCAAGACTGGATCTTGAAAATTTCTATTATGCACAGGAGGACGAAGTTTATGCTGCTGCGGAGCGTGATGGTTTTAGCTGGAGTATCCACAGACCTCATACTGTAATTGGTAAGGCGGTTGGGAATGCCATGAACCTGGGGACAACGCTTGCAGTATATGCATCTATTTGCAAAGAAAATAACCGCCCGTTTATCTGGCCGGGTTCATCGGCGCAATGGAATGGCCTCTCTGATGTGACGGATGCTAAGGTTTTGGCGGCACAACTGATTTGGGCATCTACTACAGAGCTTGCCCGCAACCAGGCTTTTAATATAGTAAATGGAGATGTATTTCGCTGGAGCAGATTGTGGAATCGAATTGCAACTTACTTTGGTGTAGCCGCAGTTGGCTTTGAGGGTGCAATTCATTCGCTGGAGCAGGAAATGCGTAATGACGGGGAAAGCTGGAAAGCAATTGCTGAAAAGTACCAGTTGAAAGAAAGTGACCTGGGACGTCTTTCTTCTGCATGGCATACAGATCTTGACCTTGGAAGACCAATTGAGGTGATGACGGATATGTCGAAAAGCAGGAAAATGGGCTTTACCATCTATCAGGATACGGAAGATTCTTTTTACCGCCTGTTTGAGCAGTTGCGTGCGGAAAAGTTGATTCCTTAAGGCTGAATTTTGTTCTTTATTACATGCGTCCGGCATGCGTATATACCAACTTAACCGTTGGCTTGAATCAACTTCGAGGTTGCGTAAGGGTTGAGTAACCTAAATGCCTTTCAACCTCGCAGTTGATCTGAACGTGACTCGAACGTGATTGCTTGATGGTATATACGCATGCCGGACGCAGCCTGGTAATATGGATTTGTGTATTTCAACATTTGCCGAAATACAAAACTTGATGTAACGATAACGTCAAAAAGGCGAGGAAATATCCCATTTCGGCGAATATTTAAGGTGGAATTTGTTTCATATTTGCATCGACAGTAAACAGAAATATCAATGAATAAACATAACACCTACATACCTAACTTTATTAAAGAGTGGATTGCAGCCAGTAATGCTTTCGATACCGAAAAATACCTTAAATTTTATTTGCCTGAAGCTATTTTAGATGATCCATCAGTAGGCAGGAAATTTAAAGGACATCATGGCATTAAGGAATATTTTGATAACTATTTTATTGGTTACAATACCTATACCAAACAAGTTGAACTAACGATAGCGGATGAAGAAAATGCACATCTGGAAGTGGAATTTACTGGTGATTTTCCCGAGGGAAAAATAGGCGGAACTTTCGACTTCAAATTCAAGAACAATAAAATAGCTTTTGTTAAAGCAAACCTAATCACTAAATAACATTGGTAACAATTGGAGGTTTTGGCTGTTAGTGTAGCATGGAAGAGTTATTGTTCAAAAATTGGGAAAGTGTTTGGCATGTGGGGGTCTGTGCAGTATTGGCTTATATTATCTTGTTTTTATTTATTAGGATTTCGGGCAAAAGAACACTTGCTAAGCTTACCGCCTTTGATTTTGTAGTCACAGTAACTCTGGGCTCTACACTTTCTTCAATGATTTTAGCAAAGGTGCCCTTAGTTGATGGTTCAGTAGCTTTGGCCTTGATTATTGCGATGCAGTATTTGCTGGCCTGGATGGCCAGGGAATCTAATACTTTGGAAAAAGTAATCAATTCTTCGCCTACGATGGTGTTTTATAGGGGAGAATTTCTGGAGGATGCGATGAAAAAGGAAGTTTTGACCCGCGAGGAGATCTATGCCGAAATCCGCAAGTTTAGGATGTTGGATGTGGACCAGGTAGAAGCGGTAGTGATGGAACTGAATGGCGAATTAACGGTGATCAAAAAATCGGTAGGCACTAGTCATTCTTCTCTTGAAGATATTGAAAATACTTAAGGTAGATTGGTTTTGTATAACTATACGCTGGATTTGAGGCGGCTGCGGTTTGGTTTTCTGGAAAGCAAGCGGAGGTTGCGACGTGCAAATTCTCTTTTTGACTTTAATTCCTGCGCCAGCAGTTCTTTAGTAATGGATTGATAAAGTTGTTTGGTATTGCTGTCGGCTTCGGCAAATCCGGGTACAGAACTAATCACGATGGCTAGTGCATAGTCCAGTACTTCAGGCAGTTTTTCAGTAAATAATCTTGTTTTCATGGTAGATTAAGCAGAATGCAATTACTGTGCCTGATTTATGTAGAACGGCATAATTTACAATAGCTTAACTTTAAGCTTTATTAGTTAAACAAATAAAGAGGAGCCACAGAATTTGCAGAATAGTGCATCGGCATCATGTCCTTCGCGACTGCAGGTAGGGCAAGACTCTGGTAGCTCTTTCTTTTGTCTTGCTGCCAATGCTAAATCGTGTGTAATAATCCCTGTGGGCACAGCAATAATAGAATAACCAATCAACATGACAATAGAAGCCAGCATTTTACCCATAGGCGTTACCGGTGAAATATCGCCATAACCAACGGTGGTGATGGTGACGATAGCCCAATAGATACTTTCTGGAATGTTAGCGAAGCCGTTTTCCCGCTGTTCTACCAGGTACATGATGGAGCCCAGAATAACAGCAAGCATAAGTACCGTCATTAAAAATATACTGATTTTCCTCACGCTGCCCTTAAGGGCCTCGGTTAGAAAATTGATTTCGGATAAAAAGTGACCTAGTTTAAATATCCGGAACACCCTCAATAACCTTAGCGCACGGAAAACAAGGAGCGATTGCGCGCCAACGAAGAAAATGCTTAGATAAGATGGGATCAATGCGATGAGGTCAATAATGCCCAGCAGGCTAAATACGTACTTAAATGGCTTCTTTATGCTAATGAGCCTGAGTATGTATTCAATGGTAAAGAGGAAAGAGAAGATCCATTCGATCAGGCTAAATAAACTTCCATAGCGATCGTGTAACCTTTCTACACTATCTAACATGACGATGATGATACTAGTGAAAATTGCAAAGAGTAAACCTACATCAAATGCCTTGCCTGCCGATGTATTAGATTCATAGATAACTTCATGCAACCTAAAGCGCCAGTTGTTCTTTGTAGGTGATTCCATACGAATTATTTTGCTTGTCAATTGTACTCCAATCATCGTGCCTATCGGCTAAATTATACCATGAAACTATTGTCCATTCAGGATAAAGACCAACCAGTATATTTTCCGTTGTTTTCTCCATTATTTGAGTTGATAGGAGGCTTGTCCGTACCATGTCCGGGGCAAAGGCACAGCAAAGGCACGGCAAAGGCACAGAAAACGCACAGCAAAGGCACAGAATGACTGCGTTTGTTGTGCGTTTTTTCAGGGTTTTCTATGGGTTTGCTGCGGTGATGGTTGGGTTAATTTATAATCTTTAAGCCAGACAGGCTGAAAGAAGTGCCGGAGAAAGTAGTTTTAAAATAGCGCAAAGTAGAAAAAGGCGGCCCCGGAGCTGGGTGCTTATGGCTGCTGGTGTATTGTTTTTACTGCTGTTTGGCTACTTTAAAATCCGGGGATAGATAAGCCTAGATTTTTTCTTCTTGTTTTACAGTAGTTTAACCTGTTTAAACAAGTATTTATATGAAATT